>JAGQYY010000023.1 GCA_020435825.1 Aequorivita sp. | reverse complement strand
CGGGGCTCGCGCCTGCGTGCCGCAGGCAGGGATTTTCAGCCTGCCTGCCGGCAGGCAGGTTTGGTGTGTACTTGCAATATTTAGTGCTAAACCACGCAACTATTCATAGCCTCGCCCGTTAGCTCTCATTTAAAAAAACACGTGTAGCAAAATTAAAAACAAACACGTATATTTGTCGAAAAGAAAATAATATGAATACCAAATTAACTTTGACAATAGAAAAAGAGGTTATCAAAATTGCAAAGGAGTATGCAAAAGAAAAAGGACAAAGCCTCTCTGAAATGGTTGAAAATTATTTCAAGTTTGTAACGGTAAAGAGAGTGGAATTAAAAGAAAAACAACTTTCACCAAAAGTTCGAAAATTAAGGGGAATCATTAAAACCGATGACAATTTTGATTATAAACAAATTTTAACCGAAGAACTTTCAAAAAAATATGGAGTATAAACTTTTTGTGGATTCGGACGTAGTAATTGACTTTTTCACCGACAGAGAACCTCACGCAAACCCTTCAAGTGAACTTTTTGAACTTAATGAACAAGGAAAAGTAAAATTATATTTATCCGCTGTTAGTATAAACAACATTTATTACATTGTAAGAAGATTTTTAGGACACAAAAAAACAATTGAAGTTGTTGCGTCTTTAACCGAAATGACTGAAATTGTTGGAACAACTAAAAAGGAAATAATTCAATCACTGAAAAATGATTTCTCTGATTATGAGGACTCAATTCAGTATTCAACAGCTTTGACAATTAAGGATTTGGATGCCATAATTACTAGAAACATTAAAGATTACAGGAATTCATCATTAGCAGTAATGACACCATTGAATTTCTTAAAGATGAAACAAAAAAACGAGAGCTAAGCCGTGTATATTAATGGCTAGTTCTAGCCTACTTACGAAAATCCTCGCCGATTTTCTATTCGGTTTTTATTTGATATACCCGTTGTGCATTATGATAAAATTCTGTCAGTTCGAGTGAATTTTATGAATGGAATGCGTAAAATTTGTATCGAGAACAGGAATTATGGCCTTTAAAAAAGTTCTCGATACGATTTTTCGTACCTCAAAATCACTCGAACTGACAATTTCTAATATTTTTGGCTCAAAATGCACAACGGGTTGATATATTTAATGCTTAAACCACGCAACAAACCATATACAATCACGTTGGCTACAATTTGGAAATGATACGCATTTGGTGTATATTTACATCAAAAATTAGATTATGTCGAGACAAAGTATATCATTTACAAAGCCGAACGATGAATGGCTAAAATCCCAAGTGGACAATAAAGAATATTCAAGCAAAAGCGAATTAGTTAACGATTTGATTAGACAAGCACGAAAACAGCAAGTACAAATTGACTGGATTCGGGCTAAAATTGAAAAAGCTGAAAATAGCGGATTTACGAATGACAGCAAAGAAAGTATTTTAGCACAATCAAAGTCTTTGCTAAATGGCTAAATACAAATTGACAAACGAAGCGAAAAATGACTTGATTAGGATCCACCATTACGGAGTTGAAAAATTCGGAATGACCCAAGCGGACAAATATTTTGAGTTTTTTTTTGAATATTTCGACATTATTGCTGAACAGCCTTTTTCCTTTGAATCTGTTGACTATATAAAAAAAGGATACAGACGTTGTGTGTGTGGAGTTGATAGTATTTACTATAAAGTCAATGAAAACATTGTTGAAATAATGACAATAGTTGGAAGACAGGATTTGAATGAAAAATTATAATGGAATTAAAAAAAACTGTAGCCAACAAGACGGCTATAGTTCATTGCTTCGAATTTTCTGCCGAAAATCCTCGCACTTTTGCTATCCCTGCCTGCCGGCAGGCAGGTTCGGTTTACGGCGGAAAGAATCCTGCGGATTTTTTCCGCAACGAAACCATAGCCGAGACCGTTAGCATACATTTAAAAAAAGTTGGTTTAACATAATAAAAATTGCAACAAATAGTTTTTTTATCAGTCATTAAACAAAATAATTAGAATGAGATTACTCACAATAATTCTATTTTTATGTGTTTATCACATATCCTTTGGACAAAGAACAAAAATAATAAAAGCATTTAAGCATCATTCAGTTGTGTTAGAGAACGATACAATAAACTACCATACATATTCCAAAAAGGATATTCCCTCAACAAAAAATCTATTGCTATATATTCAAGGCTCAAAAGCTATGTCTCTTTACCAGACAATGGAAGAAGATGGAAAAACCTATGTTGGAACAGTCATTCCTCTTGATTTCAACCTTTTACCTGATGATTATCTACTTGTGGTGATTTCAAAAAAAGGGTTTTCTTTCTTAACAGAAATGGATAAAGAATTTCCTGTTCCGAAAGAATATTATGAGAATCAGACTTTGGCTTACAGAGCTTCCCAAGCCAATCAGGTAATCAATGACCTAATTAAGAATCATGAAAATCAGTTCCAAAAAATCATAGCACTTGGGCATTCTGAAGGCAGTGATGTTGTTGCGAAATTGGGAACAATAAATAAAGAAATCACACATTTTGGTTATTGGTCTGGAGGTGGAAATACACAGTTTATTGACTTTGTGACTTTTATTAGAAAAGATGTTGATAAAGGCAGCCTGACAGAAGAGCAAGCGCAATTGAAAATCGATTCGTTATTCAACGATTTAAAGAACATTATGGCTAATCCAAATGCTACTGACAAATTTTGGCAAGGAGACAAGAACAGTTATAAAAGATGGAGTGGTTTTTCAGAACCGCCAATTGAAAATTTATTGCAAATTGACAAACCAATATTTGCAGCAATTGGGACAAAAGACCAAGCAGTAGCTCTAGAATCGGCTTACTTAATACCAATAGAATTTATAAGACATCAAAAGGATAACTTAACTTTTAAAGCGTATCCAAATTTAGACCATGTATTTGGAAAAGAAATAGAAGCCGGAAAATTTGAAGAACATTTGAATGATGTCTTTATAGATTTTTTAAATTGGGTAAATGAAAACTGATAAAAAAGTATGCCAACACCGTATAAAATTAATTGAGAGTGCAAGCCTACTCACAAAAATCCGTGCGGATTTTCTATTCAGTTTTTATTTGCTAAATTCCGTACTTGAAACACACCACTAATCATACACAAACACGTTTCAGTAATGTGAAAAACCGTCAAATGTTTCCATATAATTCAACTTTATTTGCTGTCTTTGCTAAAGTTTAATGACAAATGAACTGAATGAAACCAAAATTTGAGGTAGTTTTTCTTGAACAAGCTATTGACTTTATGTCCAAATTGGATTCTAAAACAAAAAAGAAAATCTATTACAATTTGGATAAAGCAAAACTCGAAAATGACCCAAAACTGTTTAAAAAACGAACAGACGATATTTGGGAATTAAGAACACTTTATCAAGGAATTCAATACAGACTCTTTGCTTTTTGGGACAAAACAGATAAATCAGAAACGCTTGTTTTATCAACACACGGGATTGTAAAAAAAGTCAGTAAAGTTCCAAAAGCGGAAATTGAGAAAGCATTGAAAATTAGAGCTGAATATTTTGACGAATAAACTTGAAATGATGGCAACAAAAAATAAGAAAATGAAAATGATGACACTTGACCAAATGAAGGACAAGGACATTGGAAAAATCGGAACTCCAGAACGTGACAAATACGAATTTGACTTGCGAATGGAAGTGCTTGGGGATATGATAAAGTCGGTTCGAAAAGAACGGAATTTGACGCAAGAGCAACTCGGAGCATTAATTGGAGTTCAAAAATCGCACATCTCAAAATTGGAAAGAAATACTAAAAACGTAACTATCGAAACAATTTTAAAAGTTTTCAGAGCATTGAAAGCAAACGTTCGATTTAGTGTAGAAATGGATGAATCGGAATTTAAAGTCGCATAAAAAAACTACTGGCAACACCGGTAACCGTTGCACAACCCTTTAATTTTGTAAAACTTGACCTCATATAAGCAGCTTTAAGCGGCTTTGTTTTTAGGTCAGGCTTGAAAATGGGCCAATTTTGGAATCTTTAAAAAAGGTGATGCTGCGCTGTGCAGCAATGTTTTGGGCAGAAAAAACAAAACAAGGCTTCCCGCCCCGCCCTTTGTTTAAATAAACCAATTGATTAAGGATGCGTAAATAAGCGTCTTTATAGATGGGTTAATTCATAATCAAGTCTCAATTCACAAAAAACACTGCATTTGCGAGAAAAAGTTTTCCATTCTGCCAAAAAGAACGGAACGTAACATCATCCACCATATAAACCACGCTTCCCCTGTCCTTCTTCGCTTCCGCAAAAACGATGGAATTTTTTAAGGATGATTTAGCCGTTTCCCCAGAAAAACCAGATACGCTTTCAGGTTCGTTTATATATCCAACATTATACCCATCATTTAAAAATTTATAGGAATCGCTACCTAACTTCAGACTGTAGTAGGTATCGCCATAACCAAATGCCAACGGGTGGGTATTGTCCAATTTCACTTTATAGATACTTCCCGTTATGAAATCTTTGGTACTTTCCAGTTCGCGTTGGGCGTAAGGCACCAAATTGCCTAAGGAGTCGGTTTCCTTTTCCTCTTTTTCATTGCCATTCCTTTTAAGATCAAAACCATCTTTGCCTTCAAAAGCCGCTACTGCATTTCCAATCGCAATTATTCTTCCGCCCTTATTTATCCACTGTTCGAAAGATGTAAAAGTATCATCGTTTAAAATTGATTTATAATTACCATCAGGCAACACCAAAACATCATAATCGTTCCATTCAATATTTCCAATATCCCCCGTATTTATTGAAGTTATTGGATATTTGAGTTGTGTTTCGAAAAAGTGCCAAAGTGCCCCGTAGCTCAAAGATGAAGTGCCCTCGCCCTGAAGCATCGCCACGCGATTCTTCTTTATTAAATGCACATATTGCGAGCCAAAATCGGTCAAATTATCAGCATAACTCGTTGGGGAAGCGTACAATTGCCGCCCCAATTTGTTGGCAATTTCAATTACTGTTTTATCAAAACTTTGTTCGGGCATCGAGCGGAGTCGAGATGTATTGTCACTGCGCGTAATAATCAAACTACCACGACCAAAGGTATTCCCGCCAAAGCCAAGTTCCTTTTCTGAAAAGCGCACTTTTATACCTTCCTTCAACAATGCCGAAAGAAATTCAGCATCCTGCAAGCTGTTCCATTTAGCTATATATCCCGCTGCTGATGGCATACTTACATTTGAAACATTATTCACTGGAGCCGATGCATTGGCAGGAACTAAACTTGTACTTGCAACAGTTTCCAAACCATAGGCATACGGAAGGCTCCAAGCGGTAATATCATAGGTTACTGGTGTAGATAAAGCTGCATTGGGCTCAAAAAGTACCTGTACCATCTTTCCTTTTGGCTGATTTGTACTTACAACCAACGCGTCTTTAGCATCTATCGCCCCTTTTTTGTCGCTGTTATAACTAAAGCCCGTTACGGTACCTCCCGTAGCATAGCCATATTTTATTTCGTGCTTGTCCAATAATGCCGCTAGCGCTTGTAAATTATCGGCATTGCCTTTCAGAACAAAGCTTTTGTATTTTAAGTTATCATTTTGAAAGTATTTCTTAAACTCAGAATTTAGTGAAGCTGCCTGTTGCGATGCTACCTCAATAGTTGATAGCCCTGCAATAGTATGGTGCGCCACACGATCTACAAGGGTAAGTTCAATTTCGTCATCGTTGATAATTCCCAAACCTGCCATACCGTGGCCTGCCTGTTCGTAAGTCATCCCGATAGCACCCATAAAAAGCGGATAGGTGTCTCCATAGCTGGGATAAAGCAAATCGAAACTCTCACGGGTAAAGAAAAGCCAGCCGTTTTCATCAAAATATTTGGCGTTGTTCTTTCCTATTCTCGTTTGAAAATCACGCTGCCATGGCGTGATAATTTCATGAAAAGGTTCCGCTGCTGGCGCAAAATAATAAGGGTGATTAATAAACTGTTCGTGAAAATCTACGTGTATCTGCGGCATCCATTGATTATAGACTTTTAAGCGCTGTTGTGTTTCCACTTGGCTCGCCCACATCCAGTCGCGGTTAAGGTCGAAAAGATAATGGTTTGGACGACCGCCGGGCCAAGGTTCGTTGTGTTCCACAGCATCGCGTGAGGAATTGTAGGGCGAAGCTTTTACCTGGTTGTACCAATTAACATACCTATCGCGCCCGTCAGGATTTACGTTTGGGTCCATAATTACAACAACATTATCAAGCCAATCAGCGTGTTCCGTTATAAGTTTGTAAACAGTATTCATCGCGGCCTCACTGCTGCTGGCTTCGTTGCCGTGAACATTGTAGCTGAGCCAAACAATAGCCTTTTCAGGGGAAGAAGCGCCTTTTAAAACTCCGATATTCTTTAAATTATCGGTACGTATCTGTTCCAGATTTGCAATATTTTCTTCCGAAGAAATTACCGCATAGGTAAGCCTTCTGCGTTCGTTGGTCTTTCCGTAGTCAGCATATTTCACCATTTCGCTGTTTGCCGCAACGTGTTCAAAATAGGCAACAACATCTGCGTGGCGGGAAAATTGGGCACCGATTCCATAGCCCAAAAACTCCGAAGGGGATTTTAATTGGGCGAAAATAAAAAGAGGAAAAACAAGTAATAAAAAAGTGAAGTAACGCGTCATTTTACCGATTTTAAAAAGTGGGCTAAAACTACTAAAGTTTTACCAAATTCCCGATTGGTAATTCTGAATTATGAATTATACTGTATTTTTGTTTTAATCTTTCTAAAAAACCTATGCCAAACCACTCCATTCCGTATAAAAACACTGGATATTTTTCAAAATTGATTTGTGATTATCTCGCTGAAGACAAAAGCTTAAAACTCTTTTACAACCGTTTCCCAAACTTGGAGAATTTCAAACATCAGTTAGTGGAAAAGCAGAAAAATTTCACGGATAAGAAAAGGCATTTATTGGCCAAACGAATCATGCTTCAATATGGCGACAATTCTCTTTCGCAATCCACACTTAGCAATATAGATTTACTGAAAGAACTCACTACTTTTACAGTAACCACAGGCCACCAGCTTAATCTTTTTACGGGTCCTTTATACTTTTTATATAAAATATTTTCTGCAATAAACCTCTGTGAAAAACTGAATAAAGAATATCATAATTACCATTTTGTTCCTGTTTATTGGATGGCAACTGAAGACCATGATTTTGAAGAAATAAATTATTTCAATCTCTTCGGAAAAAAAGTGAAATGGGAACGCGATGCTTCCGGAGCGGTTGGCGAACTTTCCACAGACCAGCCTGCCGGCAAGGCAGGAGGTTTGAAGGAAATGAAGGATTTGCTGAAAAAGGAGTTTGGCGAAAGTGAAAATGCCAAAAAGTTGATTTCCTATTTCTCCGATGCATATACAAAACACGATAATTTGGCTGACGCCACGCGTTTTTTGGCCAACACGCTGTTCTACCATCACGGTTTGGTGATTGTGGACGGCAATGACGCAGAGCTGAAAAAATGTTTTATTCCCTACGCCGAAAAGGAACTGACCGAAAACATCAGCTTTAAAAAAGTTTCGGAAACCACGGAAAAATTGACCGCTTTGGGTTATTCGGAACAAGTACATCCACGGGAAATAAATCTGTTTTATTTAAGGGAAAACCTTCGGGAACGTATTATTCAAAGGGAAGGACGATTTTATGTAAACGAAACAGACATCTCTTTTTCCAAAGAAGAAATCATTAATGAGCTCCACGAAAATCCAGAACGGTTTTCACCCAATGCGTTGCTTCGTCCTTTGTATCAAGAAGAAATTTTACCAAATCTGTGTTACATTGGCGGTGGTGGTGAGTTGGCATATTGGTTTCAGTTGAAGGAGTATTTCAACAAAGTGGAAGTGCCATTTCCTATTTTGCTCTTGCGGAATTCAGTGCTTTTGATACCGAAAATGCTTTCAGAAAAATTGCAAAAACTGCATGTTTCTATTGAAGATTTGTTTCTTCCGCAGCACGAATTGATGACGAAACATACCAAGGAAATTTCAAAAATAGACATAGATTTTTCACAACAAAAGGAATTTTTGAAACAACAGTTTGCCGATTTATACGAATTGGCAAAACAAACCGATGTTTCATTTTTGGGAGCCGTTGGCGCACAGGAAAAGAAACAGTTAAACGGTTTGGACAATCTTGAAAAACGTTTGCTGAAAGCTCAAAAACGTAATCTTTCCGATGAACTTGAACGACTAAAAAATATTCAAAATCAATTGTTCCCAAATCAAAGTTTACAGGAACGGCAACTCAATTTCTCGGAATTCTATTTGGAATATGGCGAAGAATTGATGGATGTTCTGAAAGAAAACCTGAAACCCTTGGGTTCTAATTTCACTATTTTGGAGTTATAATTATTCTGTTGAAAACCCTTAAAAAAATTCCATACAACCCTTTAACCAACTTATATATTTAAAGTATTTTTGCCTATGCAAAACAACGTCCTCATTTTAGATTTTGGTTCGCAGTACACCCAACTTATCGCGAGACGCGTGCGGGAACTGAACATTTACTGCGAAATTCACCCATACCATCACATTCCGGAAAATCTTGAGCCTTTTAAGGCCGTAATCCTTTCGGGCAGTCCGTTTTCCGTTCGCGCGGAAGATGCGCCCCACCCCGATCTTTCAAAGATTCGCGGTCATAAACCACTTTTGGCTGTGTGTTACGGAGCGCAGTATTTGGCACATTTTAACGGCGGAAGTGTGGAACCTTCAAACATTCGCGAATACGGAAGGGCAAAGCTATCTATGATAAAATCGGGCGAAGATTTCTTTAAGGATATTCCAGAAAACACAAACGTGTGGATGAGCCATAGCGATACCATTGCGCAACTCCCTGAAAACGGAGTGCGTTTGGCTAGTACCGCAGATGTATTGAACGCGGCTTACCGAATTGAAGGCGAAGAAACCTATGCAATCCAATTTCACCCAGAAGTGTATCACACCACCCACGGCAAGCAATTACTGGAAAACTTTTTGGTAAATATTGCGGAAGTGCCTCAAACGTGGACGCCCGCCGCTTTTGTGGAAACAACTGTTGAAACTCTAAAAGAACAGATTGGCGACGGAAAAGTAGTACTTGGTTTGAGTGGTGGCGTAGATTCTACGGTTGCTGCAATTCTTCTTAATAAGGCCATTGGCAAAAATCTATTCTGTATTTTCGTAAACAATGGTTTGCTCCGTAAAGACGAATTTGAAAACGTGCTCCACCAATATAAGGATATGGGGCTGAACGTAAAAGGTGTGGATGCTTCGGAACGCTTTTTGAAAGCACTGAAAAACGAAACCGACCCCGAACGAAAACGCAAGGCAATAGGAAATGCTTTCATTGAGGTTTTTGATGATGAAGCGCACAAATTAACGGGCGTTGACTGGCTGGCACAGGGAACTATTTATCCCGACGTTATTGAAAGTGTTTCGGTAAACGGGCCTTCGGTTACCATAAAAAGCCACCACAACGTGGGCGGTTTGCCCGATTTTATGAAACTGAAAATTGTAGAACCCTTGCGAATGCTTTTTAAGGATGAAGTGCGACGTGTGGGGAAAGAAATGGGCATAGATCCAGAATTATTGGGCAGGCACCCTTTCCCAGGGCCTGGTCTGGCGATACGTATTCTGGGAGATATTACAGCGGAAAAAGTTCGTATCTTACAAGAGGTTGACGCAATCTTTATAAATGGTTTAAAGAAGTGGGATCTTTATGATAAAGTTTGGCAGGCCGGAGCTATTCTGTTGCCTGTAAACAGCGTGGGCGTAATGGGAGACGAAAGAACCTACGAAAAAGTAGTTGCTTTACGCGCCGTGGAATCGACCGATGGAATGACAGCCGATTGGGTAAATCTTCCTTATGAATTTTTGCAGGAAGTGAGCAACCATATAATAAACCGCGTTAAAGGCGTTAATAGAGTAGTCTATGACATTAGCTCAAAACCGCCCGCAACAATTGAGTGGGAATAAAGCCCCCTACTCCCCCAGAGGGGGGACTATTACGCAAATAACTTGCGCGAATTAGAGATAAAATTTTAGTAAGAAACAATGTTTTACAAACTTAAAAACCAGATTATTTCTATGTTGAAGTGTTTGATCTACATTTCGGTGACCTTCCTTTTTATGGTTAGTTGTGGTTCTGTTGCCCAGCAACAATACAAAAGCCACGCGGTTCAAAAAGGCGAAACCGTTTACAGCATTGCAAAGGAATATAATATATCCGAAGAGACCATATACAACCTCAACCCAGATTCCAGAAATGGCCTAAAGGTAAATAGTGTGCTAATTCTACCCTCCAGTAGCGTCATTAGCTCTGGAACCAATAATAACAATTATCGGGAGCATAAAGTAAAAAGGAAAGAGACCTTATACGGAATTGCACAATTATATAACGTTGGCGTAGATGATATTAAAAAGCTGAACAAGGAATTGTATTCCCGCGGCTTAAAAAAAGGGGAAAGATTATTGATTCCTGCCAAGGCTAATACGGTCGAAACCACGAATACAAATACCAACAATAGTTTACCCGGAACCCAGAAATATACTGTAAGTGCAAAGGAAACCAAGTTTGGTATCGCCAGAAAATTTGGAATTTCCATAACTGAATTGGAAGATTTAAATCCTGATTTGGGCGAATTGAAAGTTGGGACCACAATAATTGTCCCAGATAAGGCTGTTGTTCAAAATGATGAAATTGACGACGAGAATTTTCAGTATTACGAAGTAAAAGCCAAAGAGGGGTTCTTTAGGTTGAAACAGAAGTTTGGCCTTTCCGAAGAAGAAATTATCGCCCTCAATCCTTATGCAAAAGAAGGTTTAAAAGAGGGGATGATTTTAAAATTGCCAAAGGAAAAAACTACTATTTCACAAGAAGATATTACAACAGTCAATCTAGAAAATAGAATCGACAACAAAAAAATGAAAACGGTAGCATTGATGCTCCCTTTCCGATTAACTCGCAGCGCAAATGATTCTACCCAAACTGACCAGGATCTTCTGAAAAGAGACCCAACTCTGCGTGTGGCTCTCGATTTTTATAGCGGTGCGCTGATGGCTGCTGAATTTGCAAAGGATAAAGGAATTTCTGTAACCCTAAATGTTTATGACACTGAAAAGAGCGATAGCAAAGTAGCTTCCATTATTTCAAGAAATGAGTTCAAAAATGTAGATGCCGTAATTGGCCCGCTCCTTCAAAAAAATGTGGAAAAGGCTTCCGATTTGCTTAAAAACGAAAAAATTCCTGTTTTTTCACCTTTGAGCAATAGAGATATGGCAATGAATGAAAATCTTTTTCAGACGCTTCCTACAGATGCCGTGCTTCAAAAAACAATGATTCTTTATCTAAAAGAGCACAGTGCAGGGAAAAATATAATCATTATTTCTGACAGCAAAAAAGTGAAGCAAAAGGAAATGATCCAAGCAGCGATTCCAACAGCAAAAATAGTATCACCCCGAGGTGGCGGCTACATCCAAGCGAGCGACATAACAGCGGCAGCTTCCGAGGGGATGGAAAACTGGGTGATTCTTGAATCTGAAAACCCGGTATTGGTAAGTAGTGCCGTAAATGTGCTTTCCGCAATGCCCAATAATCACAAGATGCGTTTATTCACTTTGCACAAAAATGATGCTTATGAATGGCACGAGGTTTCCAGTATGCGATTGGCAAAGCTGAACTTCACTTTCCCTTCCGTAAACAAAAATATTAACGAAGACGACCGCAATCCCTTCCTAATAAGTTACAAAAACAAATACGGCGTGCTTCCCAACAGATATGCCATTCGTGGTTTTGACGTAACCTATGATGTACTGTTGCGTTTGGCTTCAGAAAAAGATATTTATGACGCCATCCTCCCCGAAAGCGAAACCGTTTATATTGAGAATAAATTCCGTTACGAGAAATCGAACACCAAAGGCTATTGCAACAAAGCTGCCTATATTTTAAAATACAACGACGAACTTAAATTTGAAGTAGTAGAATGAGCACTGCCAAAGTAACCTATCTAGGAAATCTTCGTACCGAAAACGAACACCTTAAATCGGGAGATAAATTCATTACCGATGCCCCTACCGATAATAATGGAAAAGGCGAAGCTTTTTCACCCACAGATACCGTGGCCACGGGCCTTGCCAATTGTATGATTACGGTTATGGGCATTAAAGCCCGTGATATGCAAGTGAACATGGACGGCACAACGGCAATGGTCACCAAAACTATGGCCTCAGACCCACGGCGTATTTCAAAAATAGAGGTGATCTTGAATTTTCCTTCCGGAATAGATACTAAATCCCAAAAAATACTTGAACGCACAGGAAGGACTTGCCCTGTGCTTTATAGTCTTCACCCAGATATTGAAAAGGTGATTGTTTTTAATTGGTAGGGCCTCCCCAAACCCCTCCAAAGGAGGGGCTTTAATAGGGTACTATTTTTGATAATTCGTAAGTATGAAACTACTTTTCGCTTTTCTATTTTCTTTTTTCCTATTCCCACAGGACAATTCTGAAAAAATTTTTTGGAAGGAAAACCAAAAATTAACTTGGGAGGATTTTAAAGGAAAACCCATTGCTAGTGCCAGTTTCGTGGCAAGTACAAATACAGGAATCAGTTTCTCATACTCCTATTCTATAAAAAATGGAACAGTAGATGTGGAATATTCTGTGGAAAGTTTCTTCAGCCCCGAAGGTTCTTGGTTTATTCCAGAAAAAGTCAATGTCTATATTTTAAAGCATGAACAGGCGCATTTTGATATTTCAGAATTGCACGCGCGCATGCTCCGGAAAAATCTTGAGGGAAGAAAATTTTCCAAAAAAGTAAAATCTGAAATTGAAGGAATCTATCAGCAAGTGGAACAAAAAAGGCGCGCAATGCAAACAAAATTCGATGCTGAGACCGACCACTCCCGCAATGCCGAAAAAGAAGCTTTCTGGCAGAAATACATAGCCAATCAACTTGCCGAATACGATGCTTGGAAGTAGCCCAGACCCAAACCACTTGGTGGAACTGGCAAACTACAAAATGCCTTTCGGAAAATATGAAGGTTATTATTTGGCAAACATTCCCGAATATTATTTTGTATGGTTTAAACAAAAAGGATTTCCCGAGGGAAAATTGGGACGGATGATGGCCGAAATGTATGAACTTAAATTGAACGGACTGGAAGGATTGGTTCAAAAGCTTATAAAAAAATGAAGAAGTTTTTCAGTTACATTTGGCCGACTACTCGGCGATTTCCTTCAAAAATAAACGGCACTTTGGAGGTTACTTATGTAAACGGAAAAAAAGTTTTGGATACCGAAAACGCAAACTATTCCTATGGCTCGCTTCAAAAAATACTTGAGTTTGGATTGACGAAAGTTGATCTAAAATCTGTTGAAAATCTTTTATTGCTTGGAATGGGCGGCGGCAGTGTTATTTATTCCCTTCGGAATACTTTTGAATACACAAAAAATATTGTTGCCGTTGAAATTGACCCGGAAGTCATAAAACTCGCAAAGGAAGAATTTGGAATTACAACTTCAAAAAAACTTCAAATCATAGAAGGCGATGCGTTCCAATTCGTAAAAAATTCCACAGAAAAATTCCAACTTATAATCATTGATCTTTTTATAGACATTACAGTCCCTCCTGTTTTTTATGAAAAAGATTTTTGTAAAAATATAACCAACGTACTTCAAAATGAGGGCTCATTCATATTTAACGTTGGTATTAACCTCGAAAAGAATTCCAAAACCCTTGAAACATTAACTTCCCATTTTGGAAAAGGTTTTGATCTTCAAATACTGCAAAAAGTAAATGGAACCAATACTTTAATCATTGGACAAAAACTAATGCAATGAATAAATTTGGAAAACTACAATTAACTGTTAACAATTAACCAGTATCCTTTCCTGCTTTCCACAATAAAAACGTATCTTTGCATCCCGTATAGATATTTCAGCAAAGGCATTTATGGGCACTACAAAATACATCTTCGTTACGGGCGGGGTTTCATCTTCATTAGGAAAAGGAATTATTGCGGCATCGCTGGCTAAATTATTGCAGGCCAGAGGGTATCGTGTAACCATCCAAAAACTGGACCCATACATAAATGTAGATCCGGGAACGTTGAATCCATACGAACACGGTGAATGTTACGTGACCGATGACGGTGCTGAAACCGATCTTGATCTGGGCCACTACGAACGTTTTCTAAATGTAAATACTTCGCAAGCTAACAACGTTACCACAGGCAGAATTTACCAAAGTGTAATTGAAAAGGAACGCCGTGGCGAATTTTTGGGAAAAACCGTGCAGGTTATCCCACACATCACAAATGAAATTAAGGAACGCGTACAGCTACTCGGAAACACTGGCGATTACGATATAATCATTACTGAAATTGGCGGAACCGTGGGCGATATTGAATCGTTGCCGTACATTGAAGCAGTGCGCCAAATGAAGTGGGAAATGGGCGATGACAATGCTATCGTTATCCATCTGACACTTGTGCCCTACCTTTCCGCAGCCGGTGAACTGAAAACAAAACCAACGCAGCATTCCGTAAAAACTTTGATGGAAAGTGGAATCCGTGCAGACATTTTGGTATGCAGAACCGAACACGAACTTTCCAGTGATTTACGAAGAAAACTTGCACTTTTCTGTAATGTGAAAGAAGAAGCGGTTATCCAATCCATTGATGCCTCTACTATTTACGATGTTCCAAATATGATGCTTGATGAAGGTTTGGACACGGTTACCCTTCAAAAATTAAATTTGAAAGATTCCCAAAAGCCAGATTTAAAACAATGGAATAAATTTCTGCAAAGACACAAAAATCCAAAGGGCGAAGTTAACATTGGCCTTATTGGAAAATACGTTGAATTACAGGATAGCTACAAATCAATCCTGGAAGCTTTCATCCATGCGGGTGCTGAAAACGAAGTAAAAGTAAAGGTAGAATACATCCATTCTGAACATATAAACGCAAAAACGATAGGAAAGAAACTTTCCAAGCTCGATGGCATTTTAGTAGCACCGGGCTTCGGTGAACGCGGTGTGGAAGGTAAGGTTGCTGCTGTAAAATATGCCCGTGAAAACAACCTGCCATTTTTGGGAATTTGTTTGGGAATGCAAATGGCCGCTATTGAATTTGCCCGAAATGTGCTAAAACTGAAAGATGCCAACAGTACCGAAATGAATCCGCAGACCAAAAACCCGGTAATCAGCATTATGGAAGACCAAAAAAACATTACCAACATGGGCGGCACCATGCGTTTGGGAGCTTGGAAATGCGATCTGAAAAAAGGAAGTATTGTCAGCAAGGTTTACAAATCAAAAACCATAGAGGAACGCCACCGCCACAGATATGAGTTCAATAACAAGTACCGTGAAAAGTTTGAAGCTGCAGGCCTTGTTCCCACTGGAATAAATCCTGATACTGGATTGGTAGAGATTGTAGAAATACCGGAACATCCATGGTTTGTTGGTGTACAATATCACCCAGAATATAAAAGTACGGTCGCCAATCCACATCCACTTTTTGTGGCTTTTGTTAAAGCAGTGCACGAACATTCCTCAAAAAAGAAATAAGACAATTTGGCGCAATAAAATAAAAGGCGGGATTATTGCCCTGCCAAGCAACATTAACAATAATATGCTTTTGATTTATTTCAAAAGAAGAAACAAAAGATGGAACAAAAAAAATTCGACTTTAACTCACTCATAGGCTTTCTATTAATTGGCGGTATCCTAATCTGGATGCTGTATCTAAACAAACCTACAGAAGAAGAGCTTCAAGCAGAAAAAGCCAAAACCGAAGCCGCTGCCAAACAAGAAGCCGAAGCTGCAAAAACTGCAGAAGAAGTTACCCTTGCGCAAGCCACATCAGACTCAATGACTGTTAAGGGCGACTCCCTAGCTTTTGAGCAATTAAAAAACAAGCTGGGCTCCTTTGCATATTCAGGAACACTTCCTTCTGCAACTGAAGGTACAACCGTTTTGGAAAATGATGTGCTTTATTTGGAAGTGAGCAATAAAGGAGGCTACATCAACGAAGCACTTCTTAAGAATTTCACCAAGTATGATTCCGTACCTATTTATCTGATAAAAGATGGAACCGCATCCTTAAACCTGCAATTTACTTCGGAAAACCGAACGCTAAACTCACAGGACCTTTACTTTGAACCTACCTTGAGCAAAAATGGCGAAGACCAAGTGCTTTCAATGAAATTGAAAACTTCAGAAAACGGGTTTATTGAATACCGATACACCTTGCACCCGGGCGAATATATGATGGATTTCAGCATCAACAGCCAAGGCTTGGACGGCATTATCAATACTTCGCAGCCAATGTATTTGGATTGGCAATTAAAAGGGTATCGCCATGCTAAAAGTATTTCGTATGAAAATCGTTACTCGCGTTTAACGTATGAATATGATGGCGAAAAGCATTCAAAGCTTTCGCCAACGGGCGAAGACGATGAACTGGAAAAGGACGTTACCTGGATGAACTTTCGCCAGCACTTCTTCAGTTCCATGCTTCTTACCGATACTCCTTTTAAAGAAGTGAAATTGACTTCGGTTGATTTGGTGAAAGACGAAGAAGTGGACACCACCTTTACCAAACAATATGGTGCAAAAATGCTTTTGGAACCAAAAAATGGTGCCCTGGCTTATAACATGAATATGTATTATGGCCCTTCGGACTATCAAATTTTCAAAAAATACGGTCGTAATCTGGATGAAGCCATGCCATTGGGCTGGGGTATTTTTGGTATAATCAACAAATACATCATCATACCGTTGTTCGGCCTTTTGACTGATTTTCTTCCTGCGGGAATTGCCATTATTGTTTTGACAATTCTTATAAAACTATTGCTTTCGCCGGTACAGTATAGACAATATTTGGCACAGGCAAAGATGAAGGTACTAAAACCGGAACTTGACGAGATAAAAAATAAATACAAAGACAATAACCTTAAAATACAACAGGAAACCATGAAACTGCAAAACTCTGCCGGAGCCAGCCCGCTGAAGGGATGCTTGCCCGCATTGTTGCAAATTCCTGTGTTTTATGCGCTGTTTACTTTTTTTCCATCGGCTTTTGACTTAAGGCAGAAAAGTTTTCTTTGGGCAGATGACCTTTCCAGTTATGACACCATTGCGGAGTTACCGTTCCACATTCCATTCTATGGAGACCACGTGAGCTTGTTCCCTATCCTGGCTTCCATCGCTATCTTTGTTTACATGATGATGACCATGGGCGCAAATATGCAGCAACAGCAGCAGCCGGGAATGCCAAACATGAAATTCCTGATGTACCTCTCGCCGCTTTTTATGTTGGTGTTCTTCAATAATTACGCAAGTGGGCTTTCACTTTATTACTTTGTTTCAAACTTGATAACCATTGGTATTATGCTCGTGATTAAAAATTTCATTATTGATGAAGATAAAGTACACGCAAAGATTCAGGTGAAAAAAGCCACCCCAAAGAAACAGAACAAGTTTCAGCGCAAAATGGCCGAAATGATGGAACAGGCGGAACAACAGAAAAAAGCCGGAAAACGATAAGTTTTAGCCAACTTTTGAAAATTAACTTGAAAATAGATCTGAAAATTCAACGTTTACTTTTTAAGTAAATGAAATGAACCAATGAAAAAAATTGCTTTTATCCTTTTATTCGGTATCCTTTTCTGCTCCATCGATGCTTTTTCTCAAAGCGAAATCAATCAAATGGATGCACAGGGGAAACGTCACGGGGTCTGGAAAAAAACCTTTGAAGGCACCCACCAGCTTCGGTACGAAGGCACTTTTGAGCACGGAAAGGAAGTGGGCGAATTCAAATTTTACTGTGAAGATTGCAAAAACCAGCCAATGGTCATTAAAAATTTCACGGGAAAAGACAATATTGCCGATGTGAAATACTTCACCGTAAAAGGAAAGTTGGTGAGCGAAGGAAAAATGAGGGATAAAGAGCGCATTGGCGAATGGGTTTATTACCACGAAAAGTCCAATAATGTAATGACACGTGAAAATTACGTCAATGGAAAATTGGATGGTAAAATAATAACCTATTATCCTAACGGAAAAATTACCCAAGAAACCACCTATAAAAACGGGATTAAGGAAGGAGAGGATAATTATTATTCACCCGACGGAATTCTATTGAAAAAACTACTTTACACAAACGACCAACTTCAAGGTCCCGCCACATATTATGATGCTTATGGCAATGTAATAATTGAAGGTTTTTATAAAGAAGGAAAAAAGCACGGCCTTTGGAAATATTATAAAAATGGCAAGATAGTTTTGGAGGAAACATATCCTAAAAACGACAAATAAGCCTTTTCGGGTAAGTTATCATACAATCTCCCGACAATTATATCCACAAAGTCTTTTATCTTTGTACACATAAATTTTCATGAAAAAACGAGTAGTAGTCGGTCTTAGCGGAGGCGTTGATTCCAGCGTTGCAGCCTATCTTTTAAAAGAACAGGGCTATGATGTTATTGGGCTTTTTATGAAGAATTGGCACGACGATTCCGTTACAATTTCTGACGAATGTCCTTGGTTGGAAGACAGTAACGACGCCATGCTCGTGGCAGAAAAATTGGGTATTCCTTTTCAAACTGTTGATTTAAGTGAAGCTTATAAGGAAAGAATCGTCGATTATATGTTTCGTGAATATCAAATGGGCAGAACACCAAACCCAGATGTGCTTTGCAACCGCGAGATAAAATTTGATGTTTTTATGAAAATTGCCCTTGGCTTGGGTGCAGACTTTGTGGCAACGGGTCATTATTGCAGAAAAGGTACTATTAAAAAAAATGGCAAAGAAATCTATCAATTACTCGCCGGGAAAGACCCAAACAAGGACCAATCCTACTTTTTATGTCAACTTTCGCAAGAGCAACTTTCAAAAACCCTTTTCCCAATTGGGGAATTGTTAAAACCTGAGGTTCGGAAAATTGCTTCGGAACAAAACCTGATTACCGCCGAAAAACGAGATTCACAAGGTTTATGTTTCATAGGAAAAGTAAGATTGCCTGAGTTTCTTCAGCAGAAATTGGCGCCTAAGGACGGTGCAATTGTGGAAGTTCCAGCAAGTTTTTCAGAATACAAAAAAATACAATCCGAATTTTCTTCCGTAGAAGAAAAACTAAAATATCTTTCCGCCAAAAGAAAATATTCAAAAGTAGATGGAAAGCAGGTAGGCACCCACCACGGGGCGCATTATTTTACAAAGGGACAACGCAAGGGATTAGCCGTAGGTGGAACCAAAGAACCGTTGTTTGTAATAGACACTGATGTGGAAGAAAACATAATTTACACAGGCCAAGGCAAAGATCATCCTGGCCTGTATCGTCGTGGCCTTTTTGTAAAAAAAGAAGAAATTCATTGGATTCGCGAAGACCTAAAACTTACCGAAGATGAAAAAATGGAGGTCAAAGCCCGCATACGTTATAGGCAACCTTTAGAAAAAGCAACAATACACTTCACAGTTTCCGGACTTTATGTTATATTTGAAAACCCACAATCCGCAATTACCGAAGGCCAATTTGTTGCTTGGTATGACGGTCCTGAATTACTTGGAAGTGGTGTTATCTCTTAAAAAAATTATATGATGAAAAAATTATCCCTATTATTTATTGTTTTGATTTCCAATTTTAGTTTTGGACAAATAGAAGACGCCTTGGTGTTTTTGGAAGCAAAGGATCCTGCCGTGGTAAGCGCGGCCTTGGCAAACCCAATAACTATTTTAACACAAGCCGCATTAGATAGAAAAAATGCCCAAGGTATTGCAATTGACGACCGTGATGTACCATTGAATGAAACGCAGAAAGCTGCCATTGATGCCGCAACAGGAATTACTGTTCTTGCAAAATCAAAATGGCTTAATGCTGTTTACGTTCGAGGAACGGAAACCAATATCAACAATCTCTTGAACCTACCATTCGTTATTGATGTTGAGTTTGCGGATAAGAGTTTGAACAGACCTGTTGGAGGAAAACAATTTACAAAAGACAAATTTGAAGTTGAAAACCAATTCCCATCAAGACCAGTATATAATTACGGAAGTGCAGCTAACCAGACAGAAATGATCAATGCGGATTATCTTCACGAAAACGATTATATAGGTCAGGATATTATCGTAGCGTTTATGGATAATGGCTACCCAAATGTATTGAATAATCCTGCGTATGCCACGCTAAGAAATGAGGGCAGACTATTGGGTTGGTATGATTTTGTTGCACGTGTGGAAAATCCAACTGGAACCGGAAGCCACGGTGCTTCAACTTTTAGTGATGCCGCAGGTTTTTTAAACGGTCAGTTTGTTGGCACTGCTCCAGGCGCATCATATTACCTATATGTTACAGAAGATGACAATAGTGAATCACCCGCGGAAGAAGCCTATTGGGTGGAAGCTTTGGAACGTGCAGATAGTTTAGGTGTTTATGTTACAAATACTTCTTTAGGCTACCAAGCTTTTGACAATTCTAGCTTTGATCACGATTATGCAGATTTGGATGGATTAACTACTATTGCCGCTCGTGGTTCAAATATAGGTTTTGAAAAAGGGATGATAAATGTTACCTCTGCTGGAAATGAAGGAAATGGTTTTGGAAAAGTAGGTACTCCCGCTGATGCAGCTGGTTCCTTTACCGTTGGTGCAGTAGATGCCAATGAAAATTATGTCTCTTTCAGTTCTCGTGGGCCTAATGCCGCAGGCGTTATTAAACCAGATGTAATGGCCAAAGGTTTAGATGCTGCTATAGTTAACCAAAATGGTAACGTTAGAACTGCAAGCGGCACTTCATTTAGTTCACCAATTACAGCTGGAGCGGTAGCTTCATTGTGGAGTGCTGTTCCCACTTTAAGAAATGATATAGTTATGCAGGTTATTCGTGAATCTGCTGATAGGTATAACAATCCAACAGATGAATATGGCTATGGAATTCCAGATTTCGGCTCAGCATTGAACGCACTGATGACTATCGGTGTGGAAGAACAAATGCTTGATTCTAATTTTGCGTTGTATCCAAACCCCGTAACAACAGAAATAAATATTTCTTTCCCAAAAAGTTCAGAAAATGCTGAATTTATGCTTTTCAATATTTTAGGAGAAAGAATACTCCAGGCAAATATTTCTACTATGAAAAATAGAATTGATGTATCCGGGCTTGCTTCTGGAATGTATATTGCTTCAATCACATCAAACAACAAAACAACGAGCTATAAAATTATTAAAGAATAGTGAAAAACCGGATTACCGAACTTTTTAATATTCAATACCCTATAATTCAAGCCGGAATGATTTGGAACAGCGGTTGGCGACTTGCCTCCGCTGTTTCCAATTCTGGTGGGCTGGGTCTTTTAGGCGCAGGCTCAATGTATCCTGAAATTCTTCGTGAGCATATTCAGAAATGTAAAAAAGCGACCGATAAACCTTTCGGAGTAAACGTGCCGATGCTCTACCCCGATATTGACAAGATTATCAATATCATAATTGAAGAAGGTGTAAAAATAGTTTTCACCTCAGCAGGAAACCCAAAAACATATACTTCAAAACTTAAAGAACACGGAATTACAGTTGTCCACGTGGTGAGCAGTGTAAAATTTGCTTTAAAAGCACAGGAAGCTGGTGTTGATGCCGTTGTCGCCGAGGGCTTTGAAGCTGGTGGTCATAATGGCCGTGAAGAAACAACTACTTTCACTTTGATTCCAATGGTGAAGGAACAATTGATTATTCCCTTAATTGCCGCTGGCGGAATTGCTACAGGTCATGGTATGCTTGCCGCAATGATTTTGGGCGCAGACGGTGTACAAGTAGGAAGTCGATTTGTCGCTTCAGAAGAAGCTTCATCACATCGCGCATTTAAGCAAATGGTGGTTGATGCCAAAGAAGGAGATACGCTTCTTACATTGAAAGAATTGGCACCTGTACGGATGCTTAAAAATAAATTCTTTGAAAGTTTAATGCAGCTCTACACAACTGGACCTACCAAAGAAGATTTAATAAATCATTTGGGTCGCGCCCGAGCAAAAAAAGGAATGTTTGAAGGTGATTTGGAAGAAGGAGAATTGGAGATTGGGCAGATTTCGGGACTTATTCACGATATAAAACCTGCTGGCCAAATTGTAAAGGAGATGTTTGAAGAGTTTGAAATTGCAAAAAGAGAAGTTTCCAGCCTTTAAAAACTTCTTTTCTTTCTTAAAACATTTTAAATAAAAAAGCCTCCCAATCGGGAGGCTTTGCCTTAAAAAAATTGTGTGTATTAAAGTACTTTTACGTTAACCGCGTTCAATCCTTTTTTTCCTTCTTGAAGATCAAATTCTACTTCGTCACCTTCACGAATTTCATCGATTAGGCCTGTAACGTGCACAAAATGTTCTTTGTTTGTTCCTTCTTCAGTAATAAAACCAAAACCTTTGGTGTCGTTGAAGAATTTTACTGTTCCTTTGTTCATTGTAATTAATTAAAAAATTTATAATAAGTGGCAAAGATACTATTATAATTGACAAATTAATTTTTTTGGGATTGTTTATTTAAAAAATCTAAAAATTTAAATTATTATTAATGAATTAACAATTTTGTTTTCAAAATTTAAAAAAAGTCCATTAATCTTAGCTATAAATCCAAAACTATTTGATTTTTCACAATATCCTCAAAAGTCTCTCTTTTACGAATTAAATGTGCTTTCCCTTTATACCAAAGCACTTCCGCGGGACGATAACGGGAATTGTAGTTGCTCGCCATAGTGAAGCAATATGCTCCAGCATTGTGGAATGAAAGTATATCTCCTTCATGTACCTCTGGAATTCTTCTATTATTTGCAAAAGTATCGGTTTCGCAAATGTAACCCGTCACGGTATAAAAACGGTCCCTTCCGTGTGGACGGGAAATATTTGAAATTTCATGCTGTGAACCGTAGAGCATCGGGCGAATCAAATGGTTAAAACCGCTGTCAACCTGTGCGAACACAGTTGAAGTTGTTTGTTTTATTACATTTACCTTTACCAAAAATTGCCCAGCTTCACTCACCAAAAACTTGCCCGGCTCAAAAGCTAAAGTTAGTTTTTTACCGTATTTTTTGCTGAAATCATTGAAACGCTTGCTCAGTTTTTTGCCAAGTTCCTCAACGTTTGTTTCAATATCACCTTCTTTATAAGGAACCTTGAAACCACTTCCGAAGTCAATAAATTCCAGATTATCAAAATTTTCCGCAGCGTTGAAAAGTATTTCCGAAGCATAAAGGAAAACATCGATATCCAATATATCACTTCCCGTATGCATGTGGATTCCGTTGATGTTCATTCCCGTATTTTCAACAATCCTTTTCAACAGTGGCATTTGGTGTATTGAAATCCCAAACTTGCTATCAATATGCCCCACGGAAATATTTGCATTTCCACCAGCCATAACGTGCGGGTTTATACGAATGCAGACGGGTGTTCTAGGATGCTTGGTCCCGAATTGCTCCAAAATGGAAAGGTTGTCAATATTGATTTGAACTCCAAGTTTTGAAGCTTTCTCAATTTCCTCCAAAGAAATCCCGTTGGGAGTGTAGATAATATTTTCAGGTTTTGCTCCTGCTTCCAAGCTAAGCATTACCTCTTGGATTGAAACCGTGTCCAAACCACTGCCCATATTAATGAGCAGTTTCAACACTGAAATATTGGAAAGTGCCTTTACTGCATAATTTATTCTTAAACTATCCACCTTATCAAAAGCGCTGGTCAAACGTTTATACTGCTTTTCAATTTTAGCGGCATCATAAACATAAACAGGGCTTCCGAATTCTTGGGCTATCGCCAAAAGGTCTTGATTTTTCATCTTTTAAGAATAAGTTTTTAAAAATTAAGGCGCAAAAATAGGGATGTCTGAGCAATTACTTTATTAATAATTATTTAATTTTTCATTTTCAATAATTCTTTGGAAATTTCAGATGGAATGCCTTAAAAAACATTAGTGCATTCCTGCAACATTTGTTATTTTTGCAATCCATAAACAAGTACAAAACCGCTACTATGAATTTACACGAATATCAGGGAAAAGAAATTTTAAACAGTTTTGGCGTTGAAATACAGCGCGGTATCGTGGCAACCACTCCAAAAGAGGCCGTGGAAGCTGCAAAAAAACTTACCGAACAAACCGGAACGGGCTGGCATGTTATTAAGGCCCAAGTTCACGCTGGTGGCCGTGGAAAAGGCGGTGGCGTAAAGCTTGCTAAGAATTTACAGGAAGTTGAGGATATTTCTGGAAAAATAATCGGGATGAACCTTATTACTCCACAAACTTCCGCTGAAGGAAAAAAGGTTCACCAGGTTTTGGTTGCAGAGGACGTTTATTACCCAGGTGATAGTAAACCCGAAGAATATTATATGAGCGTACTGTTAAACCGCTCCACGGGAAGAAACATGATTATGTACTCTACCGAAGGCGGAATGGACATCGAAACCGTTGCCGAGGAAACTCCGCATTTAATTTTTTCGGAAGAAATTGATCCAGCCGTTGGTCTTTTAGGGTTTCAGGCAAGAAGGATTGCTTTCAACCTTGGTTTGAGCGGAAAGGCTTTTAAGGAAATGACAAAATTCGTTACAGCACTTTACAGAGCCTACAACGAATCTGATTCTTCCCTATTTGAAATAAACCCTGTTTTAAAAACAAGTGATGATAAAATTATTGCAGTTGATGCGAAAGTAAGTATTGACGATAATGCATTGTATCGCCATAAAGATTATATGGAAATGCGCGATAAACGCGAAGAAAACCCTGTAGAGGTTGAAGCAAAAGAAAAAGGCCTAAATTATGTGGACCTTGACGGAAACGTTGGTTGTATGGTGAACGGCGCCGGACTTGCAATGGCAACAATGGACTTGATCAAACAAGCTGGCGGTGAGCCCGCAAACTTCCTCGACGTTGGTGGAACTGCCGATGCAGAACGTGTTGAAGCTGCTTTCAAATTAATCCTGAAAGATCCGAACGTAAAAGCAATTTTGATAAACATTTTCGGAGGTATTGTTCGTTGCGACCGCGTTGCACAAGGCGTTATTGATGCCTATAAAAATATGGGAACCATTAGCATTCCAATTATTGTACGTTTACAGGGAACAAACGCCGATATAGCTAAAAAGTTGATTGATGATAGCGGCTTGGACGTTCAAAGCGCAATTGAATTTCAGGAAGCTGCAGATAAAGTGAAAGCTGTTCTTTCTTAAAAATTTATAACTTACATAAAGACCCTTTGCGAACAGCAAGGGTCTTTTTTTGGAGCTATACTTATGGAGAAAAATTCCAAATCTTTACTCAGTGATTTAATAAAAATGGTAATGGCTGACGGAAAAATAAATAGTTCCGAAGTTGAGTTTATTAAAAAAATAGCAAGGCGTATGGACATTCCCAATAAGGAAGTGATGTCTCTTTTTGAAAATCCTCAACCGTCAGGACCTTTATTCTCTGAAGTGGAGCGAATCACACATTTCTATAAATTAATTTTAGTGATGAATGTGGATAATGAAACGCACGAGAAAGAAATTCTTGCCTTGAAAAATTTTGGATTGAGAATGGGCATCCGCCCCATAGTTGCTGACCAAATTCTCAAAAAAATGGAACACTACGCAGACAAAATGGTTCCAGCGGAAGAGCTCCTGAAAATCTTCAAAATCTATTACAATTAATCTGCAGCCTTTTTATCAATCGCTGAAACATCCCACTCGGAATCAAATGATTTTTTAGCTAGCTCAAATAGCATCTTCATTCCTTCCTTTAATGCCCGTACTCTGCAATCCTAGAGATGGCATCAAGCATATCATTAATTTAAGTATTATAGATAAAACATATAAAAGCAATTTTACTTTTAATGGTACTGAAGAAATCCAAAATGCCAATGAAAGTTTTTTATAAATAACAGTTTGTGTTTTTTTTAAAGTACTGAAACCACTAATCAAGATTCTTAAAAATGATTTAAATGTTGAGATAAATATTTAAAACCCAGACAAAAAGTCATTCAAAAAAATACAAAATCAGCCAAAATGACCTGTTTTATTATTTGGAATTGTTATTGAATAAGTGATAGGGAATTAAAAAAATAAAACAAACAATATATAGTTATGAAAACAGTTAATAAAAACAGTATTTGGTTACCCGGACTTTTGGACAATCTATTCATGGAAAACAGAATAGATGCACTAAATAATTATGAAACATTTAGCATTCCAGCAATTAATATTATTGAAAATTTACCGAATTTTGTAGTCGAATTGGCTGCGCCTGGATTGCAAAAAGAAGATTTTACTATTGAGGTTGAGGAAGGTACACTGAAAATTGCTTCCAAAATCGAGGAAAAGAAAGAAGAAAGCAACGATTCAAACTTCAAAAGAAGAGAGTTTAATTACAAAAGTTTCGAGCGTACTTTCAAACTTCCTGAGGATATTAAAGTTGAAGATATTCAGGCCAATTACGAAAATGGGATCCTTCGGGTTACCCTTCCTAAGATGGAAGAAAAGAAAGCATTGAAAAGAATGGTTGAGATTTCATAATTGAAATTTAATTTGGTTAGTTAGTTGAAAATGACCGCGTGCTACTCAATCGGTACGCGGTTTTTTCATGGTGCTAACTTGGCCCTCTTCTCCTTCTTCCTGTAGTTTTATTTTGCTCTCTTTTTAAATTCCGCTCCTCTTGCCTTTTCTTTTCAGGCTTTATGGTTTCTACCGGTTTTTGTCGGCCATCCTTTTGATACACATGTGGTAATCCATCACTATCCTTTACGGAATCCTTTAGCGTTTTCAATTCTTCCGCAGTAAGATCGCGCCACTGCCCTACTGGTAAATTACCCAATTCCAAATTCATAATGCGGGTCCGTTGCAGAGCCACGACTTCATACCCCAAATATTCACACATTCTCCGAATCTGCCTATTTAGACCCTGCACCAAGATTATTTTAAATTCAAACCTGCTTATCCGTTCAACCTTGCAACGTTTTGTTACCGTATCTAAAATAGGGATTCCGGAACCCATCCGCTTTATAAATTCATCGGTAACATGTCTGTCCACTTTTACAATGTATTCTTTCTCATGCTTGTTTCCCGCGCGAAGTATTTTGTTTACTATATCTCCTTCATTCGTCAATAAAAGCAAGCCTTCACTGGGTTTATCCAATCTTCCCACGGGAAAAATACGCTCGGGATGGTTTACAAAATCCACCACATTATCATCAAAACGTGTATCCGTTGTGCATGTTATTCCTACCGGTTTGTTAAGCATTATAAACACTTCGGCAGTATTTTCTTTAATAAGCTTCCCATCAACACGAACCTCATCATTGGGCATCACCCTATCTCCCAATCCACTTTTTTCTCCGTTCACGGTTACACGGCCTTTTTCAATTAAAGTGTCGGCCTCGCGACGGGAGCAGTAACCGCTATCGCTGATTGCCTTGTTTAATCTTACGGAATCTGGATGGTGCATAATTTTAGGTGTTGGTTGTTTACTATAAAGTATGAATATTTTATACCGTTTCCAACTGTTTTTGATATGACTTTATTTTATCCCTCAGCTTGGCGGCCATCATAAAATCTAAATCCTTGGCAGCTGTTTCCATAGCTTTGCGGGTATCGCGGATTTTCTTTTCTATTTGTGCTTTGGTCAAGTATTCCACTTCTGATTCTGCGGCGAGGGTTTCTGCGTTTTCAAAAGTGTAGGCTTCTTGTTTTGATTTCGTCAACGAGTTTTCAAAAGACTTTTTGATCTGTGTTGGCGTAATGCCGTTTGCTTCATTATAGGCAATCTGTTTTTCCCTTTTGTAATTGGTACTGTCAATCGTTTTCTGCATACTGTTGGTTATTTTATCCGCATACATAATTGCCTTTCCGTTTAGGTTTCGCGCTGTACGCCCTACTGTTTGGGTCAGGGAGCGTTCGCTTCTTAAAAAACCTTCTTTGTCTGCATCCAGAATGGCAACCAATGAAACCTCTGGTAAATCAAGCCCTTCCCGCAAGAGGTTTACACCCACCAAAACATCAAAGAGGCCAAGACGTAAATCCTGCATAATTTCTACCCGCTCCAAGGTGTCCACATCACTGTGAATGTAGCGGGTTCGGATTTGTACGCGGATTAAATACTTGGTCAATTCCTCTGCCATGCGTTTGGTTAAGGTTGTTACCAAGATGCGTTCGTCCTTTTCTATGCGCAATTGTATTTCCTCCAACAAATCATCAATCTGGTTTAGGCTTGGGCGCACTTCAATCGGTGGATCCAGCAGACCTGTGGGGCGGATAATCTGTTCCACATATACTCCGCCGCTTTTTTCAAGTTCGTAATCTGCCGGCGTTGCGCTTACATAAATCACTTGGTTTTGCAGTGCCTCAAATTCCTCAAACTTTAAAGGGCGGTTATCCATTGCGGCAGGCAATCGAAAGCCGTACTCCACCAAATTTTCCTTTCGGGAGCGATCGCCGCCGTACATCGCGCCTACCTGCGGAATGGTTACGTGGCTTTCATCCACAACCATTAAATAGTCCTTTGGAAAATAATCCAGCAAACAGAACGGTCGTGTGCCGGGCAAACGCTGGTCTAAGTATCGTGAATAATTTTCTATCCCGCTGCAATAGCCCAATTCGCGAATCATTTCTAGGTCAAAATTGGTGCGCTCGTCCAGACGTTTTGCTTCCAGATGCTTGCCTATTTCCTTAAAATACTCTACCTGTTTTACCAAATCATCCTGAATGTTTCTGATGGCGTCCTGAATTACATCTGGCGAGGTTACGAACATATTTGCAGGATAAATATTCAGCCGGTCGTATTTGGCTTTTATGTTGTTGTTCAATGGGTCAAAGACCTCTATCTCCTCAATTTCATCACCGAAGAAGTGAATCCGAAACGCATCATCGGCATAACCGGGATAAACATCCACCGTATCGCCCTTGATGCGGAAACGTCCGTGGTTGAATTCTGCTTCGGTGCGACTATAGAGACTTTGCACCAAACGGTGCAATAATTTGGTGCGGGAAATGGTTTGCCCTTTTTCCAGACTGATTACGTTTTTCTGAAACTCGGCTGGGTTCCCGATACCGTACAAACACGAAACCGAGGAAACAACAAGCACATCCCTCCTGCCCGAAAGCAGGGACGAGGTGGTGCTGAGCCGCATTTTTTCGATTTCCTCGTTTATAGAAAGGTCTTTTTCTATATAGGTACCGCTGCTTGGTATAAACGCTTCGGGCTGGTAATAATCGTAATAGGAAACAAAATATTCCACCGCATTTTCGGGGAAGAGATTTTTAAACTCTGTGTATAGCTGTGCCGCCAGGGTTTTGTTATGCGCCAAAACCAGGGTTGGTTTTTGCACCTGCTGTACCACATTGCCCACGGTAAAGGTTTTCCCGGAGCCGGTTACACCCAAAAGGGTTTGGTGTTTTTCGTCTGCATTTAGTCCGTTTACCAAGGCTTCTATGGCTTGGGGTTGGTCTCCGGCAGGTTTAAAATCTGTGGCTATTTTAAAGTTCATTAGCTCTTTTTCGTTGCTTTACAAAAGTACTAAAATAGAACGTGAGATGTGAGCAGTGAGACGTGAGAAGTTTTTTGTGGAAGGCTTGAAGATAGAACGCATTGCAAATGCTTATATAGATGAGCACACTTTACAAAAGCGCGCCAAGGGGTTGGCAACCAAAAGCTCAGGAACTTACTCTTCCTGTGCGCATTCTCGGCGTGCAAGCACAACAAAGCCTGCCGGGAGATATATGAGCGCATTGTGGCAAAGGGGAAGAGCAAGAAACTGGCGCTTATCGCAGTGGCGAATAAGTTGTTGAAACAGTGCTTTGCCATTGCAAAATCGTGATTGCCCTATGATGAGAAATTTATATCCAAATTGAACTAATAATATTTGTTTTTTTTACTCAGATCTTTGTTGTAAGGCGTTTTTTATAATCGGTTAACCCAAACTTTAAAAAATTCAGGTTGTTTAGATAAAAATGTATTCCATCTCATTTCTTTTCTACTTGGATTTGTAGGCCAAGGGTCACGTAAAACAACTTTATCTATTATTGGATTATTAAATTGGTCAACTGAATAATAAATTGCAGTAAGGACATATGCGTGTCCTTCCCCTCTTAACCCAACAATTATTGGCCACCTTCTAGATAACTGGTCAACGATGTCAGAACCATTATAAACTCCGTATTGAGAATATATTTGAGAATATCTTCCCCTTGAGTCAGGAGCCCAACCAGAAAGAGCATTCATTATGTTTTGAGCATTTCCTGTTCTACAAGGCAAACCTCCGTATATCTTTCTGACTATTTGTTCTTGTTGAACATATAAACCGTGATAATTCAAAACCATTTGTACACAAGTTGCCCAACACCAGTTTTGACATCTTTGAGTTGAAGCAATATATTGAATTTCATTTGAAGGGGGTCCTGCTACAAAGTAGTTCTGACCAAGCTGCGTAATCGCTCTTTGTGCATTCGTTTCATTATTTAGAAATACACAAAAGAGTAATAGGGAAAAAAGTTTGATTGGTTTCATAGTTTGTATTTATTATGTTGTTTATAAATGCCTTACGTCTCGGCTATGAGTAGTTGCATGGGTTAACGCTAAACTTTGCAAGTACACACCAAACCTGCCTGCCGGCAGGCAGGCTGAAAATCCCTGCCTGCGGCAGGCAGGCGCGAGCCCCG
>JAGQYY010000022.1 GCA_020435825.1 Aequorivita sp. | reverse complement strand
AATTCCTTCTGCAGTAAAATCTTTTAACTGGATAACTACTCTATGGCGGGGTAAGTTGCAAATGAACGTAGCCATGCTTTGGTGTATTGCTTTTGTTTCTACCTTTATTACTGGTGGTTTAACAGGAATTATTATGGGTGATAGTGCTTTGGATATTAACATTCATGACACTTATTTCATTGTAGCTCACTTCCACTTGGTAATGGGTATTTCAGCAGCTTACGGATTTTTGGCAGGAGTTTATCATTGGTTCCCAAAAATGTTTGAGGGAAGAATGATGAATAAAAAACTTGGATATATCCATTTTTGGATAACGTCTATCGGTGCCTATGGAATATTTTTCCCAATGCATTTCGTTGGTTTGGCAGGACTTCCGCGTAGGTACTATACAAATACCAACTTTCCTTATTTTGATGATTTGGCAGATATAAATGTTGTGATGACTATTTTCGCAATCATTACAATTGGTGTTCAAGTAGTGTTTCTATATAACTTCATTCACTCTATGTTCTTCGGAAAAATCGGCCCTAAAAATCCTTGGAATTCCACTACTTTAGAATGGACTGCCGAAGTAAAACACATCCACGGAAACTGGGATGGTCCAATTCCACATGTGTACCGTTGGTCTTATGACTATAGCAAGTTGAATAAAGATGGAACCGACTTTGTGATTCCCGGACAAGACTTTATTCCTCAACACATCCCATTGCAGGACAATGAAGATGAATTAGATCATTAATGGAACCAAAAAAATATACAAGCCCTTCAATTTTGAAAGGGCTTGTTGCTTCTACGTAGTTTTTAAGTGGTACTACGTAGAAAGAATTTTAAGGCAATACATTATCTTTGATATGTTGAGTTTATAATAAGTAGGAAGTGAGGAACCTGCTAGTTATTTCACTAAGGTCGTTTAAATATTATTTGGGCGACCTTTTTTTATTTCTCAAGTTTATAAACTTACTTTTTTATCTGGTTCAAAACTATAGACAGTGATATCAAGTGTTTTCCTATATTTGTGTTATGAACGAAAACCTCGATCCTACAGGAGAAAACCTCTCACCACAGGAACTGGATATTGAAAAAAAACTCCGTCCTCTCAGTTTTGATGACTTTACCGGGCAAGATCAGGCTTTGGAAAACCTTCAAATATTTGTACAAGCTGCAAACTTGCGAAGCGAAGCATTGGACCATACACTTTTTCATGGCCCTCCAGGTTTAGGAAAAACCACCCTTGCATATATCCTTGCGAATGAACTTAACGTAAATATTAGAGTTACTTCGGGGCCAGTTTTGGACAAGCCTGGCGATCTTGCAGGATTACTGACAAACTTGGAAGAACGCGATGTCCTTTTTATTGATGAAATTCACCGTTTAAGCCCTATTGTTGAAGAATATCTGTATTCTGCAATGGAAGATTATAAAATTGATATTATGATTGAATCTGGGCCCAATGCACGCTCGGTTCAAATTAATCTAAATCCTTTTACTCTTATTGGCGCAACTACGCGTTCAGGTTTATTAACTGCGCCAATGCGTGCCCGTTTTGGTATTTCTGCAAGATTACAATATTATACTACGGAGCTTCTAACCACAATTTTACAACGAAGTGCAAGAATTTTACAAGTTCCAATTTCTATGGAAGCTGCTATTGAAATTGCTGGCAGAAGCCGAGGAACACCGAGAATTGCAAATGCTCTTTTACGTAGAATTCGCGACTTTGCTCAGATAAAAGGGAATGGGAAAATAGATATTCAGATTGCTAAATTTGGGTTGGAATCTTTGCATGTAGATGCCCATGGTCTTGACGAAATGGATAATAGGATTCTTCGAACAATCATCGAAAAATTCAAAGGAGGTCCTGTTGGTATTACAACTATTGCTACCGCCGTATCCGAAAGTACTGAAACTATAGAAGAAGTTTATGAACCATTTTTAATTCAGCAAGGCTTCATTATGCGCACTCCCCGCGGCAGGGAAGTTACCGAAGCCGCTTATAAGCATCTCGGGAAATTGAAAGGTCCAACGCAGGGAGGCCTCTTTTAAATAAAGTTAAAGCCGATACTATCCTGAGCTCAGTTGAAGAGCAGCCGAAGCCCAGCAACTTTCAATGATAAATAACAAATCCAAAAATACAGCCATAATTAAAGCCGAAGCCAAACGCCTCGGTTTCGTTTCCTGTGGCATAAGTAGAGCTGAATTTCTGGAAGAAGAAGCCCCAAGGCTCGAAAATTGGCTAAAAAAAAACATGTTTGGCGAAATGGCTTATATGGAAAATCATTTCGATAAACGTTTGGACCCAACAATTTTAGTCCCAGATTCCAAAAGTGTTATTTCGTTGTTGCTGAATTATTTTCCATCAGAACTTCAAAATTCAGAAAGTTATAAGATTTCAAAATACGCTTATGGCACCGATTATCATTTCGTCATAAAAGACAAACTAAAGCAATTGATGGAATTTATTTCCGAAGAAATTGGCGAAGTCCACGGGCGAGCATTTGTAGATTCCGCACCGGTTTTGGACAAAGCTTGGGCGGCAAAAAGCGGTTTGGGCTGGATTGGAAAACACAGCAATTTACTTACAAAACAGTTAGGGTCTTTCTATTTTATTGCTGAATTGATTGTCGATTTGGATTTGGAATATGATACTCCCGTAACCGACCATTGCGGAAGTTGCAAGGCCTGCATAGACGCCTGCCCTACAAATGCAATCGTTGCAGATAAAGTTGTGGACGGTAGTAAATGCATCTCTTATTTTACAATAGAATTGAAAAATGAGATTCCAACCTCTCAAAAGGGAAACTTCGAAGATTGGATGTTTGGTTGCGATATCTGTCAAGATGTATGTCCGTGGAACCGTTTCAGCAAATCACACAATGAACCACTATTCAGTCCAAATCCAGAGATGCTTTCAATGACAAAAAAAGACTGGAATGAAATTACCGAAGATGTTTTCCAAAAATTATTCAAGAAAAGTGCAGTAAAGCGCACCAAGTTTTCAGGATTGTCCCGTAATATAAACTTCTTGAAAGATTAACTGTTTAAATTGCTTCCTTTCGGCTAACCTGTTAACTTTGTAAGTTGCAAAATTTAAATTTATGAGCAAGCAAAGCAGACGTCGCGAGGCCTTACTATACCACGCAAAACCAAGACCTGGTAAAATTCAGGTGGTTCCCACAAAAAGTTACTCCACCCAACGTGATCTTTCCTTGGCATATTCGCCGGGAGTTGCGGAGCCTTGCCTTGAAATTGGAAAGGAAAAAAATAACGTTTATAAATATACAAATAAAGGAAATCTTGTTGCCGTAATTTCAAACGGAACTGCAGTTTTGGGATTGGGAAACATTGGCCCTGAAGCCTCCAAACCTGTAATGGAGGGTAAAGGGTTGCTCTTCAAAATATTTGCAGATATTGATGTTTTCGATATCGAGATAAACACTGAAGATATTGACGAGTTCATTGCAACAGTAAAAAATATAGCGCCAACCTTTGGCGGTATTAACCTTGAGGACATAAAAGCGCCCGAAGCTTTTGAAATAGAAAGAAGGCTGAAAGAAGAGCTTGATATTCCCGTAATGCACGACGATCAACACGGTACGGCAATAATTTCGGCGGCAGCCTTGCTTAATGCTTTGGAAATTTCAGAGAAAAAGATAGAAGATGCCAAGATAGTTATCAGCGGGGCTGGAGCGGCGGCTGTTTCTTGCACACGGCTTTACAAAGCTTTTGGCGCAAAGTATGAGAATATTGTAATGCTAGACAGCAAAGGTGTGATCAGAAAAGACCGCGAAAATCTTTCCGAAGAAAAGGCAGAATTTGCTTCCCATAGAAAAATTGATACACTAGAGGAAGCAATGAAAGATGCAGATGTATTTGTGGGGCTTTCGGTCAAAGATATTGTTACGCCCAAAATGCTAAAAAGCATGGCACAAAACCCGATTGTTTTCGCAATGGCAAATCCAGACCCAGAGATTGAATATGATTTGGCCGTAAAAACCCGAAAAGACATCATTATGGCCACAGGCCGGAGTGACCATCCAAACCAAGTAAACAATGTTCTTGGGTTTCCGTTTATCTTCCGCGGAGCATTGGATGTTCGTGCAACAAAAATTAATGAAGCTATGAAAATGGCCGCAGTAAAAGCCTTGGCGGACCTTGCTAAAGAACCTGTGCCGGAACAAGTTAATATTGCTTACGGCGAAACAAAACTGGGTTTTGGAAAAGAGTATATAATTCCCAAACCTTTTGACCCTAGACTGATAACCGCCGTTCCGCCCGCAGTAGCAAAAGCTGCGATGGAAAGTGGTGTGGCAACCATCGAAATTACCGATTGGGAAAAATATCAGGATGAACTTTTTGAACGTATGGGCAGCGATAATAAAATAGTTCGTTTGCTGCTTAACCGTGCAAAATTAAATCCCAAGCGCATTGTTTTTGCGGAAGCAGATCATTTGGACGTGTTAAAAGCTGCGCAGATTGTTTATGAAGAGGGTATTGGCATTCCTGTTTTGTTGGGAAGAAAGGAAATCATTCTTGAATTGATGGAGCAAATAGATTTTGATGCAGACCTTGAAATTATCGATCCTAAAAGTGACGAATATGCAGATAAGCTTCAACATTATGCCCAAAAACTTTGGGAAAAGCGAAGAAGAAGTGGAATATCACTCTACACGGCAGAAAAACTTGTGCGTGAGCGAAATTACTTTGCGGGAATGATGCTCAGCGAAGGCGATGTTGACTGTATGATTTCAGGCTATGCCCGTTCTTACCCCTCAGTAGTGGTTCCCGTTTTTGAAACTGTGGGAAGATTTGAAGGCGTTACAAAAGTAGCGACTACTAACTTGATGCTTACCAAGCGCGGTCCATTGTTTTTTTCTGACACATCTATAAATATTGACCCAACGGCGAAAGAACTTGCCAAAATTGCTCAAATGACCAATTATACAATGAAAATGTTTGGATTGCAACCAGTTATTGCAATGATTAGCTACGCCAATTTCGGTTCTTCTAAAGATCTGCACGCAACAAAAGTTAGTGAAGCCGTAGATTTACTTCATAAAAGTAATCCAGATATGATAGTTGATGGAGAACTGCAAGCCGACTTTGCCTTAAACCCAGAATTGCTTCAAAATAAATTTCCGTTTTCAAAATTGGCGGGCAAAAAAGTGAATGCACTTATCTTTCCAAATCTTGATTCTGCAAATAGTAATTATAAATTGCTGAAAGAGCTAAACAATGTAGAATCCATTGGCCCCATTATGTTGGGAATGCGTAAACCAGTTCATATATTGCAATTGGGTGCTAGTGTTGAGGAAATGGTAAATATGGCTGCTGTGGCTGTTGTGGATGCACAACAAAAAGAGAAGCGAATGCGGGAGCAGGGAAGCAAATAACTGGGAGCTTTTCTCTACAATATTTTCACAAAAACCCCAATGGCAGTTGTAAATAATTATGCTATATTTGAGCCTTTAAGTTTTCGTTAACACATGATAACCCATATACAGGGCAGACTAGTTGAAAAAAACCCAACAGATGTAGTGATAGATTGCAATGGAGTAGGGTACTTTATCAATATTTCCTTGCATACATTTTCCGAACTCCCCACTAGTGAAAATGTTAAACTGTTTACTCATTTGCTTATTCGGGAAGATGCCCATACACTATACGGTTTTTCAAGTATTGCGGAACGTGAAATATTTAAGTTGTTGATTAGCGTTTCCGGAGTTGGAGCTAGCACAGCCAGAACGATGTTATCGTCTTTGGCGCCAGATCAAGTTTTGGACGCAATAGCAACAAATGATATTACAACAATCCAATCCATAAAAGGGATTGGAGCCAAGACCGCCCAACGTGTGGTTTTGGATTTAAAAGATAAGATTTTAAAAGTGTACGGTTTGTCATCTATTTCTGCCGGAACGAGCAATACGAACAAAAATGAAGCGTTATCTGCTTTGGAGACCTTAGGCTTTGTTCGCAAACAGTCTGAGAAAGTGGTAGATACCATTGTGAAGGAAAATTCACAGGCTTCGATAGAAATGATCATTAAACAAGCTTTAAAAAATTTGTAAAATTTGAAGGCAAAAAATTACGTTTACAAGGGTGGCTTTTTCAAGCTTTTAGCAATAGTAAGTTTCATAATGGTCAGCAATGTTTCGCTGGCGCAGGATACTACCGCAGTCGGAAACGAGATGGGAAGAATGGACCTTCCTACCCCTAACAGCATCCAGGATTTATATACATATGATCCTATAACAGACAGATATATTTACACCCAAACTTTGGGTAGTTTTAATATAACATACCCCATCATTCTTACGCCTCAAGAATATCAGCGTCTCATTCAAGAGGAGCAGATGAAGGCATATTTTAAGCAGAAGATTGATGCTGCTGATGGCAGAAAAGAAGGTTCTGAGGAAGAGCAGAAAAACCTACTTCCAACTTTTTATGTGAATGGAAGTTTCTTTGAATCTGTTTTTGGTGGAAATACTATTGAAGTAATCCCGCAAGGTTCTGTTGAAATGGACCTTGGACTGCTTTATACCAAACAAGATAACCCACAGTATTCACCACGAAACCGGAGCAATTTCTCTTTTGATTTTGATCAACGAATTAGCTTGAGCCTTTTGGCAAAAGTGGGAACAAGACTTCAGGTTACCGCAAATTACGATACTGAAAGTACTTTTGATTTCCAGAATCAGATAAAGTTGGAATACACCCCAACAGAAGACGACATTATTCAAAAAATTGAAGTAGGTAACGTTAGCATGCCACTAAATAGTTCTTTGATTCAAGGCGCGCAAAGCCTTTTTGGGGTAAAAACACAACTTCAGTTTGGTAAGACTACCATTACGGGAGTTTTCTCTGAACAAAAATCAGAAACAAGAACAGTTACCGCTGAAGGTGGTGCCACAATCACGGATTATGAGCTTTTCGCCTTAGATTATGACGATAACCGTCACTTCTTCTTGTCTCATTATTTTAGGGACAACTATGACCGTGCTTTAAAACAATATCCATTTATCAATAGCAATGTCCAGATTACAAGAATGGAAGTTTGGATAACCAACCGAACCAGCCGTACTGAAAATGTAAGAAACATTGTGGCAATTCAGGATATTGGTGAATCCGATCCAACAAATATTGGATTGAACACTCCTCCGGGTGGATTTATTAGAGCGACCCGAAATGCTTATCCTGACAACACCAACAACCTTTTTAACCCTTTTGGAATAAATGGTAGTGAGCCATCATTACTGAACCCGGCAATCCGAGATGTAGCAAGTGTACGTCAAGGATTCACAGGCTTGCAGGTAAATGAAGGCACAGACTATGTTACTTTAGAAAATGCCCGAAGATTGGATTCAGGTGAATATTCCCTTAATTCACAACTTGGTTATATATCATTAAACCAACGCTTGACCAATGATGAAGTTTTAGCGGTATCGTTTCAATTTACCGTTAATGGAAAGGTTTATCAAGTGGGTGAATTTTCCAATGATGGTGTAGAAGCAAACGGAGGAACAAATAATAATAATGGCGGCGGTGGAAATCCTCCAGGCGGTGAAGTTGGTCTTGCCCAAAACCTAGTTGTAAAACTTTTAAAGAGCAGCATCACCAATGTACAGGAGCCAGTTTGGGACTTGATGATGAAAAACATCTACCCAATTGGTGCATACCAACTTGAAAAGGAAGATTTCAGGCTGAATATACTTTATACAGACCCTTCACCACTTAACTATATAGAGCAAGCGCAAGGAGGACCAGAACTCCCTGATGATGTTAAGAATCAAGTTCTCTTAAAAGTATTCAATGTTGATAGGTTAAATTTCAACAATGATCCGGTTCAGGGCGGGGATGGCTTTTTTGATTTTCTTCCGGGAATAACTGTAGATGCACAAAACGGACGGATTATTTTTACAACGGTTGAGCCTTTTGGAAAACATTTGTTTGAAAAATTGAATGTGCCTTCCATTCCGGCTACTTATGATATGCCAGCAACCTACAATGCAAACCAAGCAAAATATGTTTTCCGAACACTTTACACAGGAACGAAAACACAGGCAGAGCAGCAGGAAAGTGAGAAAAATAAATTTCAGTTAAAGGGAAGTTACAAATCCACGGGTGCAGATGGAATTCCTATTGGGGCTTTCAATATTCCGCAAGGTTCCGTTACCGTGACCGCTGGTGGAAGAACTTTGGTAGAAGGTGTTGATTATACCGTTAATTATCAATTGGGAAGGGTTCAAATTTTGGATCCCTCGTTGCTAAACAGTAATATTCCAATCTCTGTGAGCACTGAGAACAATTCACTTTTTGGACAGCAGAGCAAACGTTTTACAGGCTTGAATGTAGAGCATAAGTTTAATGATAAGTTATTGGTGGGCGCAACTTACGTAAACCTTAACGAACGGCCATTAACGCAAAAATCATCTTATGGCGTAGAGCCCATAAACAATAGTATTTACGGGATAAATGTGAACTATTCTACAGAAGTTCCATTCCTAACCCGTATGGTTAACCATCTTCCAAATATTGATACTGACGTTGAATCAAATATTTCTTTGCGTGGAGAGTTTGCATACTTAAACCCGGGTGCTCCCAAAGTTTCTGATTTTAATGGAAAGACCACTGTATATGTGGATGATTTTGAATCTTCACAAACAGGTAATGACATTAGCACACCTTCCAGTTGGTCTTTATCTAGTGCTCCTATTGGCTATGGCGGTGAATTGTCTAATGATAATTTAGGATACAATTATAATCGTGCAAAATTGGCTTGGTACACTATTGATCCTATTTTCTATAGTAGCCAACGTCCTGAAGGCATTAATGACGAAGACCTTTCTTCTCCATTTACACGTCGTGTTTTTAGAAACGAAATTTTCCCTCTAGAAGATATTATTCAAGGACAAACTCAGGCTTTGTTCACTTTAGATTTGGCCTATTATCCATCAGTAAGAGGTGAATATAACTATAACCCCGAAGCGGCAGGCGGCAATACATTGCCTAATCCTGAAGATCGTTTTGGAGGGATAATGCGACAACTGACAACCACTGATTTTGAAAAATCAAATGTGGAATACATCCAATTTTGGGTGATGGATCCATTCATTTACGAAGAAAACAACGGAAATCCAGGAGGATCCTTAAATTTTAACCTTGGAAGCATTTCGGAAGATGTACTGAAAGACGGAAGAAAACAATACGAAAACGGATTGCCCAAAGATGGATTGAATGGCAACACAACCTCAACAGCTTGGGGTAAGGTACCAACCAACCAATCGTTAGTTTACACTTTTGATACTGCGGATAGTCAAGAACGTACCAACCAAGATATTGGTTTGGATGGTTTAAATAATGCGGATGAAAGTGCGAAGTTTCCAGCTTTTGGAGGTCTGCCAGATCCAGCGAACGACGATTATCAATATTTCTTACAAGCTGATGGAAATATTTTGAACCGCTATTTAAAATATAATGGAACACAAGGAAACTCTCCATTAGAAGTTAGCAACACAAACCGAGGAAGCACCGCCCAGCCCGATGTGGAAGACATTAATCGTGACAATACCATGAACACGATTGACAGCTATTTTGAATACAATGTTCCTATGTTCCCCGGGATGAACAGAGAAAACAACAGATATATTTCAGATATAAAAAGTCAAGATATAACCACCCCAGATAATAATACTATCCCAGTTCGTTGGGTACAATTCAAAATTCCTATTAGCAAGCCAGACCAAGCCGTTAATGGTATTTCAGATTTTAGGTCTATCCGTTTTATGCGAATGTTCCTTTCACAGTTTTCGCAAAATACTGTATTGCGTTTCGGCACCATGGAATTGATTCGCGGCGATTACAGAAGGTTTGAAAAAACGTTGGACGAGATAACTTTTGAAGATCCTGCCAATGACGACACTGTTTTTGAAGTTGGTTCAGTAAGCATTGAAGAAAACGAAAACCGTCAACCTATTCCATATGTACTGCCTCCGGGACTTGAGCGTGAGCAGTTAAACAACAACAATAACATTATTCGCGAAAATGAACAATCGCTTTCGTTGCGGGTTTGTGGTTTGGAGCAAAATGATGCTCGCGCTGTTTATAAAAATTTTAACGTGGATATGCGCCAGTATAAAAATCTGGAAATGTTCATTCACGCAGAATCTATTATAGATAATACCAATACAACAGAATTACAGGATGGTCAGTTGTTAGCATTCATACGTTTAGGAAATGACCTTACCAATAATTATTACGAAGTTCAAATACCTTTAAACCCCACAAACTTTGGAGCCAGAACAGCTGAGGAGATTTGGCCACTTGCAAACCGTTTAAATTTACCATTGGAATTGCTGCAACAAGTAAAGACAAAAGTTCTTGGCGATTCGAGTTATGATCAAACCGAAGTGAATTTCTTCAACCAATCTGAACTTGAGGGCGGAGGTTCCAATGGCGAAAACGAATTAAAAATAGGGATTAAAGGAAACCCAAGTTTTGGAAATGTCCGCACCATTATGTTAGGTGTTAGAAACACTACTAATGATGAGCTATGTGGTGAAGTTTGGTTTAACGAACTTAGAATGTCGGAGCTTAAAAATAAAGGGGGCTGGGCAGCGGTAGTAAGTTTGGATGCCAATATTGCAGATTTTGCGACCATTAGTGCCACGGGAAAAAGAAGTACCATTGGTTTTGGTTCTTTGGAACAAGGTCCAAACCAAAGAAGCCGTGAGGATTTTCAACAATATGGAGTGGTTACAAACTTGAATCTTGGACAGCTATTGCCAAAAAAATGGGGAGTTCAGCTTCCATTTAACTACGGGCGTTCAGAAGAATTGATAACTCCGCAATACGATCCCGAATTCCAAGATATTGAATTGGAAACTAGGTTAGACAATACAGAGGATCAAGATGAAAAAGACAGAATAAAAAATCAATCAGTAAATTACACTAAGCGTGAAAGTGTAAACTTAATAGGGGTACGTAAAGAACGAACTGGAGACTCGAAGGCTAAAATATATGATATAGAAAACTTTACAGGGTCCTTCTCTTACAACCAAACAGACCATCACGATTTTGAGGTAGAAGATGCACTGGAACAAAACGTTCGTGTGGGGGCAACTTATAATTATAACTTCACGGCAAAACCGGTAGAGCCTTTCAAAAAGAATGACTCCCTGTTTATGGGAAAATACTGGAAGTTCTTGAAAGATTTCAACTTCAATTATTTACCGACCAATATTTCAGTAAGCTCAAATATTACAAGACAGTACAACGAGCAGAAATTTAGAGAGATAGACTTACAGGCTGGTAATATTGGTTTGCCAAGATTATACCAACGCAATTACCTTTTTGATTGGCAATATACCATCAATCACAATTTGACCAAATCATTGCGATTAAACTTCACGTCTTCTAATAACATGATTGTAAATAATTATTTGAGTGATGATGGAGTGGTTAACAATGATATCGGGGTTTGGGATGGTTTCTTTGACGTGGGTGATCCGAACCAACATTTCCAATCTCTACAGTTAAATTATGATTTACCATTCAGCAAATTTCCATTCCTAAAATTTATTAGAGCTACATACTCTTATACTGGTGATTATCAATGGCAACGCGGAAGTCAACAGTTCAATAATTTCCCTATCGAGTTGAGTGATGGAACCGTAAATACGTATAATTTGGGTAACTCTATCCAGAATGCAAGCACTCACCAAATTAACTCTAGCATTGATATGAACGGTTTTTACCGTTATGTTGGACTTACTAAAATTAAGAAGAGCAAAGCGAAAAAGTCTTCTGCTGGCCAAGGTGATGAAAAAGGTGATGGCAAAGAAGGAAAAGAGGGTAGAGAAGGCAAATTGGAAGCTGAAGAGAAAGGCGCACTTTCAAATGGAAAAACCGGTTCACCTAGCGTTCTTGGAAGAGGTGCTGGCGCTGAAGGAGGTTTAAATGCAGGTGATAAAGTATTAAATACCGCCATTGGTTTTGCAACCATGCTAAAGAAAATTCAATTCAACTATCAAGAAAACAATGGTATTTACTTGCCAGGTTATACACCGTCTATTGGTTTTATTGGCACGCTGAAACCAACTGCTGGTTTTGTTTTTGGAAGCCAAGCCGAAGTTAGGGATCTTGCCGCAAGAAAAGGATGGCTAACATTATATCCAGAATTTAACGAGCAATATACGGAAGTTGAAAGTCGCCAAATGGACATTCAGGCAAATTTGGAGCCTATAAACGATTTGACCATCGACATAAACGGAAGCAGAATTTATTCTGAAAACTATGCCGAAAATTATATAGTTCAAGATGGTCTATATAATTCGTTGACACCAAATACATATGGAAATTTCAACATTTCAACAGTCTTGATCAAAACCGCATTTAGTAAAAGCGATGAAAACAGTTCTGCTGCTTTTGATGAGTTCCGCAGCAATAGATTGACCATTGCAAATAGACTTGCCGAAGATTATTACCAAGGACGTGCAATTCCTAGAGACTCACTCGGATATCCTGTAGGTTTTGGAAGAAATAGCCAAGATGTGTTATTGCCTTCTTTCCTAGCTGCATATAAAGGAAGCAATGCTTCAAAAGAGAAAACAGGAATATTTAGGGACATTCCACTTCCAAATTGGGATATTAAATATACCGGTTTAATGAACATTCCTTGGTTCAAGAAGAATTTTAAACGTTTTTCACTTGCCCATGGATATAGGGCCAGCTATACAGTGAACCAGTTTCAGTCTAATTTAGATTACGATCCAAATAACCCAGAGGCACCAGATCAAGCAGGAAATTTTAAAGCAAAAACATTATTGACCAATGTAAACTTGACGGAACAATTTTCCCCTTTATTGCGTTTGGATTTTGAAATGAACAATTCAGTAAAGATTCTTGCCGAAATGCGAAAGGACCGTGCCCTTTCAATGAGCTTCGCCAACAACTTGCTTACGGAAATAAAAGGAAATGAATACATAGTGGGTCTTGGATACAGAGTAAAGGACCTGCGAATTTCCACTAATTTTGGTGGAAAGAAATCAGTCATAACCAGTGATTTGAATTTTAAGGTCGATCTTTCAAGAAGAGATAATGTAACAATCATTAGGTATTTAGATATTGAAAACAACCAAACCACGGCTGGGCAGACCATCTATGGCGCACAGTTGTCCATAGATTATGCTTTGAGCAAAAATCTAACGGCATTGTTCTATTATGACCATACATTCTCTAAATATGCCATCTCCACGGCATTCCCACAAACAACTATTAGAAGTGGATTTACACTTCGCTACAACTTTGGAAACTAAGAATTTATATACTGATTTATTATGAAAATACCATCAAATTTAAAATACACAAAAGACCATGAATGGGTTCTAATTGAAGGCAATTTAGCAACTGTCGGAGTGACTGATTTTGCACAGGGCGAACTCGGTGATATTGTTTATGTAGAAGTTGAAACCGTTGGCGATACTATGGAGAAAGAAGAAGTATTCGGAACGGTTGAAGCTGTAAAAACGGTTTCAGATTTGTTTTTGCCACTTTCTGGAGAAATCATAGAATTTAATGAAACACTTGAGTCTGAACCCGAAAAAGTAAATACCGATGCTTATGGCGAGGGCTGGATGATAAAGTTGAAAATTTCAAACCCTGATGAAATAGCAGAACTTTTGGATGATGCCGCATATAAAGCACTTATTGGCGGATAAGCCACTTTTAGTTATTGCAATACTGTACAGTTGTTTTATTTCGTTTCTGTTCTTTATCCCTAGCCAAGATTTGCCCAATGTCCACTTTTCAGCATTAGATAAAATAGTCCACATTTTAATTTATTTTATTTTAGTGAATCTTTGGATGTTGTATTTATATATAAGAAACGGCTTCCAGTTCAACAATAAATGGGGCTTGATCATATTGCTTTCAGTATTGCTTTATGGCATAATAATTGAGATCTTACAAGGACTGTTAACAATTTCGCGCAGTGCAGATATTTTTGATGTATTAGCGAACTTAATAGGCTCATTGATTGGAATCTATTTTTTCAAAAGCATAAAAAATAAATTTAAAGCTTAAAATTTCAATTAAGTTTTAAATTGAATGATAATTTCTATATTTTAGCAACAAGTTAAACCCACTACTATGGAACCTAAAAAAAATCCGAAAGCAGATGTTAGTCGCAAGAGCATGCTCTTTTTCCAACTCGGAATGGTTGTTATGCTTTTTCTAGCTTGGCAGGCAATTGAATGGAAATCTTATGATAAATCCGATAATGACTTCGGAAAACTGGATGTAGGCGAAAATCTTGAAGAAGAAATCCCGATTACACAGCAGTTAACACCGCCACCACCGCCACCGCCACCGCCACCAGCACCAGAGGTTATTGAGGTTATGGAAGATGAAGTGGAAGAAGAAGAAACCGTAATAAAGTCTACCGAAGCAAAACAAGATGAAAAAATTGTTGAAGTTAAGGAGATTAAAGAAGAGGTTGTTGAAGAGGAAATTGCAGATGTTCCTTTTGCAGTAATTGAAAATGTGCCTATTTATCCAGGCTGTGAAAATGAAAAGGGGAATGATGCAAAAAAGAAATGCATGTCCTCAAAAATTAGTGAGTTTATCAATAAAAAATTCAATACTGATTTGGCTTCAGATCTTGGATTAGATGGAAGACAGCGTATTGCCGTTCAGTTTAAAATTGATAAAAACGGAAAGGTAATAGATGTTCGTGCTCGTGCTCCACACCCAAGATTGGAAAAGGAAGCTGTTAGCGTAGTACAATCCCTGCCGAATATGACCCCGGGAAAACAGCGCGGGAAACCGGTTGGGGTACTTTATTCACTTCCAATAGTTTTTGATATTCAATAAATAAGTATAGATTTTTTTTAAAACCCCGTTTTGTATAAGCAAATACGGGGTTTTTTCGTTTTGGCACAAGAGTTGTATTTCATATAAATGTAAACCTTTTAAATTTTTACATTATGAAAGCAACAACAAAAAATACCCGAAACAAAAGAGCCGAAAAAAAGCAAATTAACATCAATTGGAATTCGCGTTTGTTTTTCCAAATAGGTGTCATTGCCAGTTTGTTAATTGTTTTTTTCATAATGCAAACTAATTTTGAATTGAATGTTGCAGAGTTTAAACAGCCAACTTCCAACGGTATTGAAGAACCGCCGATGATAATCTATACAATTGATGTGGATAAACCTAAGCCCGCAGAACCAATTAAAAAGGTAATTGAGAAACGGGTCCCAACACCAAAAATAGTAACTAGCAACACTATTGTTGTAACTCCAGATGCAACTACTGATGTTGAAACTCCTATTACAGCCACAGACGTTCCAGTGATTGATCCACCAGAACCTGTTAATACTGCGGAAGCTCCTGAGGATACCAAACCAAAGAATATGCTAAATGTAGAGTTTGTTCCGGTTTTCCCCGGTTGCGAATCTTTGGGGTCAAACGCAGAAAAGGTGGAATGTATGTCATCTAAGATAAATTTGTTCATCAATAAAAACTTTAGAAAGGAAGTATTGGAGAATCTGAACGCAAACGAGATCTATAAGATTTATGTAAATTTCAAAATAGATTCGAAAGGATATGTAACAGAGGTGAAGGCAAACTCACACAATGAAAACTTAAAGAAAGAAGCACAACGTGTGATCAATACCTTGCCAACCATGAAACCGGGGAAACAAGGAAATAAAAATGTTGACGTACTTTACACAGTGCCCATCAGTTTTAAGATTCAGTAATATATTTTTATAAAAAAAGGAGGCTCCCCACAAAAGGGAGCTTTTTTTGAATTTAGTCATTACAAAAAAACTGTATCTTTCGGCATTAAACATTCAAACCACGATGAAGCAGTTTATATTTCTTTTTGTTTTTTGTTTTTCAGTAGTTTCTTTTGCGCAGGTTACTTCAGCCCAATATGAAAAATATCCGGTTTTTAAGGAGTGTGCCAATACAGATGTTGACGCTTTAGAAAGTTGCTTTAAAAATACACTACAGCAATTCATTTTTGAAAATTTCAAGGTCTCTGAAAAAGTTTTTTCGGAAAATTATAAAGGAAATGTGAATGTTTTGTTTGAAGTAACAAAGGAAGGCAAGTTCAAAGTATTATATGTTGATGGAATTTATGATGAATTAAAAGAAGAAGCCAGACGTGTTTTTGAATTGCTTCCAACAGTAGAGCCTGCAACTTATAACGGTTCTCCTTCATATGTACAATTCACATTGCCAATTGCTATTCCCCTGGTTGCGCCTGGAGAAAGCATTGTGCAAACCGAGGAAATTTCAAAGAAAAATGAAAGGGAAGCACTGGTTAATGAATATGATTCACTTGAAAATCTTCCTTATAATAACGAAGAGTATAAAAGCAATATAAACATTCCGCTATCTCACCATAATTACAGTCTTTTCGATCCAGCTTTAAACCGAGTAGGCCTTAACAATCACACTGCACAAAAACCTTATGTTTATAGTGAAGTAAATAAATACTACGATTTTGAAGCCGCCAACAAAGAAATTTTAAAAAACAAGACTTCATGGTTCGGTAGAAAACTTTGGAACGAACACCTCGTTACAATCAAGGGGAAAGACTATTGGCTAACCCTTGATGCAGGCGTTGACCTGCAGGCTGGAAAAGATTTTGATGCTGATATTGACACCTATAACAATACTCGCTTGGTCTATACACAGGGCAGCATTGGGAAGCAAATCGGTTTTTTTGGTGTTATCTATGAAAGCCAAGGTCGCTTTGCGGATTATTTTAACAGATATGCTAAGTCTATTCGCCCAGACGGTGGAAACCCAGCAATCATTCCTGGGCGTGGAATAGCAAAAGAATTCAAATCTGATTCTTATGACTATCCTATTGCAACGGGGCATATTTCCTATACGCCTTCAAAATACTTCAACATTCAGTTGGGCCATGGCAAAACCTTTCTTGGAGATGGGTACCGGTCCTTATTTACCAGTGATAATGCCAGTCCATACCCGTTTTTCAAGATAAACACAACTTTTTGGAAATTGAAATACACAAACACTTGGATGTCATTGCGCGATGTTCGCCCAGAGGTTACTGAAGACGGTTCTTTCAGAACAAAATATATGGCAAACCATTATTTGAGCTATAACATTACTAAGCGATTGAATATAGGTCTCTTTGAATCTGTATTATGGCAAAATGACAACAACCGTGGTTTTGATGTCAACTATCTTAACCCAATAATTTTCTATCGTGCTATCGAGTTTTCAACGGGATCACGAGGCGGTAACGCTTTGATTGGTATTAGCGCCAAATATAAAGTGAATGATCGTATAAATGCTTATGGACAATTTATTATTGATGAATTCTCTTCCAGTGATGTTTTTGGCGGAAAGGGAAGTTATAAAAACAAAACAGGCTATCAACTTGGGTTGAAATATTACAATGCCTTCGGTTTAAAAAACCTTTATTTACAAACTGAGTACAACAGAGTGCGGCCTTACACTTATTCACACAATACAGTGGTGCTTAATTATGGTCACAACAATCAATCTATGGCGCATACTCTTGGAGCCAATTTTTCTGAATTTATAACCATTGCACGCTACCAAAGAGGTAGAATTTATGGCGATGCCAAGTTCATAATAGCAAAACGGGGCTTTGAGTTCAATACGGCAGAAGATTCATTTTTTTATGGTGGAAATATATACGGAAATGAAGATGACCGTGTTTCTGATAATGGCAACGATTTGGCTCAAGGCAATACAACCAACTTTTTCCATACTGAAGTCCAAGCGGGTTACGTAATTAATCCTGCAACCAACTTAAAGATTTATGGAAGCTTTATTTTCAGAAGTTTTGATCCAGAGATTGATACCGAAACCGTTTTTAAGACCCAAACAACTTGGGTGAATTTTGGAATACGAACAGATCTGTTTAATTGGTATTATGATTTTTGATAGAATCTAATCAAAACAGTATCATATTGAGTTTAAGAGAAATTCCTAATTATTAATTTTTCTCTTTTTGCTCTTGCTCTTTAATCATTTTTTCAACCTTTTCTTGAGCTTGTTTGTTTTTTTCGGCATTGTTTTCAATAGATTTTCGTTCTGCGGCAACACTTTTGTATATCGTTCTTAAAAAAGCTTCGGTACTTATGTAGCCATTGCCATAACCATCTGCATCATACTCCTTTGTTATATCGGTCATTTTTGCAACTTCGTCTTCAGTCTTTTTGTTGATGTAATTTGCATATACTCTTTTGTAAACAATAGATACCATATCAATAGATTTTATGAGATCTTTATAAGTACCCACATTGCCGTGACCAGGTATAATTTGAGTGCCCTCATTAATCATTAACCTTGCTTTTTCCATTCCATTAATATAGCCCGTTAAGCTTCCTCCATTTTCAATATCGATGAATGGATATTTTCCATTAAAGAAAACATCACCAGTGTGCAAAACGTTGCTGTCTGTAAAATAAACCATTGCATCGCCATCAGTATGGGCGTTATGCACGTGGAAAACATATATTTTTTCACCATTAAAATAAAATGTAAGATCTTCCGCAAAAGTGACTAAAGGAAGTGCTTCCTGTGGAATTTTTTTGGCTTCTCGTCTAATCATTGCTTGTAATCTATTGCGAACATTTTCCTGTGAAAAGATTACAGTTCCGGTTTCTGCCATTGCAGCGTTACCACCTGTGTGGTCTTCATGAAAATTTGTGTTTACCAAAAAGCGAACAGGTTTATCGCTCTTCTTTTTAATTTCTTCTTGAATTTGCTCAATGCCGTCCGTATATTGATCATCTATCATAAAAATACCATCATTGCCAAAACTGAGCCCTATATTGCCGCCATTGCCCTGAAGCATGTAGATATTGTTGTGCACTTTTATAAGTGCGTTATTTGCTTTCTTTCCAGTATCGGTTTGTGCGAACGCTGTTAAAACAAAAAATAAAAAGACAGTATTTAGAATCAATTTGGAAAACATATTTTTTTGGTTTTAAAATTGGTTGAAAATACTAAAAATGCTGAAATAACGCATAACATTGTCAAGAATATATTGCGGAAAAATTACAGGAAGCGTATCTTTGCCCAGCCTAAAAAAAAGAGCTTGTCTGTTATCCAATCACAATCAATTGCCCAATCCGTTGTTAGGAATTTTATCGAAATCACCAAATTTCGACTTTCCGTAAGCGTAGTATTCTCATCAGTTGCGGGTTATTTGCTTGGAGCAGATTCCATTGATTTTTATATACTTTTCTTATTGTGCGTTGGTGGGTACTGTATGGTAGGCGCTTCAAATGTCTATAATCAAATAATTGAACGCGACCTTGATGCTTTAATGGAGCGTACTAAAAACAGGCCGCTTCCCGCTGGCCAAATGACAGTCCAGTCAGCCTTTATTCTTGCAGTTGTTTTAACGGTTGTTGGCATAGTAGTCCTTTATTCCATCAACCCTATAACAGCAATGTTTGGAGCTATTTCCATTTTTATGTATGTTAGTCTATACACGCCTTTAAAAACAAAAACGCCACTCTCTGTTTTTGTTGGTGCTTTTCCAGGAGCCATCCCTTTTATGTTGGGTTGGGTTGCTGCTACGGGCAAATTTGGTATTGAACCGGGAACCTTATTTATGATTCAATTTTTCTGGCAATTTCCACACTTTTGGGCCATCGGTTGGTTTCTTTTTGAAGATTATAAAAAAGGAGGTTTTTTTATGCTTCCCAACGGAAAACGTGATAAAGGCACGGCAATTCAAGTGATTTTATACACAATTTGGACAGTTCTCGTGTCAATTATTCCAGTATTGGGAATTACAGGAAAACTTTTCCTGACCCCAATTTCAGGAATTTTGATTGGTGTTTTAGGAATTGGGCTTATCTATTACGCCCTTCGACTTTACAGAGAACAAACATCAAAAGCTGCAAAACAACTTATGCTCGCAAGTGTCAGCTATATCACATTGTTACAAATAATTTATGTGGCTGATAAATTTTTAAGATAAAAGATGTTGGGTGAGAAAGGTCTATATTTAGAAATAAATTAACATATCCCGAACTAATGAATTAACAAATAATAAAATGGATTTAACCGAAGGAACTGAAGAAACCAAAAAAAACAGAGCGAAAAAAAACATACTCTGGTTTGGTATTATTAGCTTAACGATGAGTTTTGCAGGCCTAACAAGCGCTTATGTAGTAAGTAAGGAAAGACCAGACTGGATTTCAAGTTTTGAAATGCCACAAGCTTTTTATGTAAGTCTTGTCTTAATAATTGCAAGTAGTTTTACTGTCTTTTTTGCACTCAGGTCAATTAAAAAGCAACAAAACGCTCTCGGAATGTTTCTTTTGATTACCACCTTTTTACTGGGTGTTCTGTTTGTTGTGTTTCAGTTTGTCGGATTTTCCGAAATTGTAGCAAGTGGGTATAATTTTACAGGCCCTACAAGTAGTATTACCACTTCTTTTATTTATTTAGTGGTTTTATTACATGTGGCGCACGTTTTTGGAGGGCTGATAGCACTTTTAGTTGTAATTTATAATCATTATAAACTAAAATATGAAAACGGTAAAACCCTTGGTGTTGAACTTGCTGCAACTTTTTGGCATTTTGTGGATGTAGTGTGGATTTACCTGTTTTTATTTTTATATTTCGTTAAATAAAAATTAAACGTATTTTTGACCTTTATTTAAAACCAAATTAATTTTATGGAAGCTACTGTTGTTAAAACAGGTACCGAAGGAAAAACCTGGGGCGGCGGAAACGAGCCACTTAAAGCCAGTTATGGTAAGATGATGATGTGGTTTTTCATCGTTTCTGATGCCTTGACTTTTTCAGGATTTCTTGCCTCTTACGGATTTTCAAGATTCAAATTTGTAGATGCTTGGCCTATTCCGGATGAAGTGTTTACTCACTTTCCATTTTTACATGGGGTTGATGCGCCAATGTTTTATGTAGCGTTTATGACCTTTATTTTGATTTTTTCATCGGTAACTATGGTTTTGGCCGTAGATGCAGGTCATAAAATGAAACAAAACAAGGTAATCCTTTATTTATTCCTTACCATAATCGGTGGGCTTATTTTCTTGGGCTCACAAGCTTGGGAGTGGGCAACTTTTATTAAAGGTGATTATGGCGCAATAGAAACCAAAGGGGGTCAAATTATTCAATTTTTGGATAAGGATGGCGAACGTGTTGCAATTCGTGATTTTGCCGCTAAAGCCTCTGGAGAGCGCATTGAACAAACAAAGGAAAATGGAATTTGGTTTAAAAATGAAGCCGAATATTACCCTAGTGTTTCTTTTGAGCAGGTAAAAGCAGGGTTCTTGGCCAATGACAATATTTTAGTAAGAATTCAGCATAAGGATGAACACGGACACCATATTATTCTAAATCGTGAAGAATCCATTGCAAAAGTTGTGAATGACGGTGCTATGGTTGTGGAAGGAGCAAACCTTCGCCACAACGAATATGGCCACCCGCTTTTTGCAGACTTTTTCTTCTTTATTACCGGTTTCCACGGTTTTCACGTTGCTACTGGGGTTTTGATAAACTGTATTATATTTTTCAATGTAATATTAGGCACCTACGAACGCCGCGGCCATTATGAAATGGTTGAAAAAGTAGGGCTGTACTGGCACTTTGTAGATTTAGTATGGGTATTTGTATTTACATTCTTTTATCTTGTATAAAATTTTTATAGTAGAAAAATGGCACACGAACAAGCACATAAATTAGAAATATTTAGAGGAGCATTAAAGTTCAAATCAAACGTAAGTAAGATTTGGGGAGTATTCATTATACTTTCCATAGTTACCATTGTAGAAGTTGCATTGGGTATTATTCGTCCAGCCTTTTTGGTGGACCACCACTTTTTGGCCCTAAGACTTTTAAACTGGATATTTATTATCCTTACACTTTTTAAAGCTTATTACATTACTTGGGACTTTATGCACATGCGCGACGAGACCTCGGGGCTTCGTAGAGCGGTAATCTGGACCACAGTTTTCCTAATCATATATTTGGTTACTTTGATATTGATTGAAGGTGATTATATTTTTGAAGTTTATAAGAATGGATATATAAAATTTGATTTTTAGATCGAGTTTTTAAGATATTGAAAAAGCCCTCTTTTTTGAGGGCTTTTTTTATGAATGAAATTTTAAAATTAACACATAAAACATTGCCCAGCCCCCTTTTACCCTGTATTTTTGCATAAGCAAAAAATTGCGAAATGAAGAAGTATATTGTCCTCAGCATCTTGTTTATACTGCCCATAACGGCATACATTTTTTTTGCAATGAGCACCAATTACTTTAGGCCTTTGCCGGTCTTAACACCTTCGGTTGCCGAGTTGGATGGTTTTAAAGATCTCGATGGAAAATCAGTCCAATTGAAAAACCGTATTACGGTTTTAGGTTTTTTTGGAAATAATTTGGAGGATCACAGAGCATATGCCTATAACCTTGCGCAAAAAATATACAGCAAGAACCACGAGTTTAAAGAGTTTCAATTTGTAATCCTTTTGCCAGAAGGTACCGAAGCACAAGCTAAAAACATTGAACAGAAACTGAAACAAATAGCGCCCACAGATGCGTGGTTTTTCGCTTTTGGTTCTGAAACTGACATCGAGCGGATTTTTCACTCGCTTAATTCCAACCTTGCGCTGGATTCCAATCTGTCCAGTCCCTATGTTTTCATAATAGACAAAGAACGAAGCCTTCGGGGGAGGAAAGATGATGAGGATGCAGGAGTGATGTACGGTTTTGACTCCAGCAACATAGCAGAAATAAACAACAAAATGAGCGACGACGTGAAAGTTCTTTTGGCAGAATACAGACGCGCTTTGAAGAAGTATAAATCCAACCGAGAGATATAAAAATAGGAAAATAGAGAAAAGAATAAAGATTTTTTTACTTTTCAAATAACAGACAACAAAAAGTTTACCCGTGAAAAAAAATTATTCATATATAGGCATTTCGTTCATTATTTTAATTTTTGGTATTTGGGCAGTGCCAAAAATAGTTGGTGCCCTTTCAAAATCCAATCTTGAAACGATTGGCACTGTGCCAACGTTTAGTTTTACAGACCAAAACGGAAAAACAATCACAAATAAAGATTATGAAGGCAAAGTATATGTAGTTGAGTTTTTCTTCACTACTTGCCCCAGCATTTGCCCAATTATGACTGAAAACATGATCAAGATTCAAAACGAATTTTTGGGCAATCCCAAAGTTGGCATGGCTTCGTTTTCCATAGATCCAGAGCACGACACTCCTGAAGTTTTAAAGGAATATGCCAAAAATAAAGGGATTACAAAATTGCAATGGCACCTGTTGACAGGTGAAAAGGAGAAAATATTTAAACTTGCCAATCAAGGGTTCAATCTGTATGTAGGCCAAGTAGCGGAAGCAGAAGGCGGTTTTGAACACTCTGGCTTTTTCGCATTGATAGACCAAAAAGGGAACATACGTTCCCGAAAAGACGAAAGCGGAAACCCAATGATTTATTACGATGGACTGGACGATAAGCAGATCCAAATGTTGAAAGAAGACATTAAAAATCTTTTGTAAAAAATGCAAGCTTCAGAAGGAAACACAAAGAAATATAACATTTGGATTTGGATTCTTTCCATTGCTATTCCTATAGTAGTTGCTGCCTTGTTCTCAGTAAGAATACCTGGAGTGGAACGTTTGGGGTTTCTTCCTCCCATTTATGCAGCTATTAATGGAATAACCGCTATTCTTTTGATAATTGCGGTTTATCAAGTTAGAAAAGGAAACAGAAAATTGCACGAACGCTTAATGAAAATTGCAATCGGCTGCTCTGTTTTGTTTCTATTACTCTATATGGCTTATCATATGACCTCAGATTCAACCGCCTTTGGCGGCGAAGGAATGTTGAAAAATATATATTATTTTATTCTTTTGACGCATATTTTGTTGTCCATCATCGTAATACCTTTTGTGCTGATAACCTATGTTCGTGCCATTTCAGGGCAGTTTTACAAACACCGAAAAATTGCTCGCATCACCTATCCGTTATGGCTCTATGTGGCTATAAGCGGCGTAATTGTTTATTTAATGATCTCACCCTATTATTGAGAGAGATATATAAGGATAAGAAAAGAGATGGAGCAGACTTTAATAACATCAAACAAAGAGTAAATAGAAACACAATAAATGAAACTTAAACTTCTTTTTACAGTATTGCTTCTTTTTTTTATTGCGCTTCCTGCTGAAGCCCAATGTGCCATGTGCCGTGCGGTTTTGGAAAGCGAAGAAGGAGGACAGGCGGCCAAAGGTATTAACAACGGAATCGTTTATCTTATGATTTTTCCATACCTTTTAATTGGTGGTGTTGGTTATGCTATCTACAGAAGCCGAAAGAAAGCCCGCTCTGGGGAAAACTCTTAATTTTTTCAATTGTTATTGTAACATGCGGGTGTTTTTAAAGACTCATTCAACAACAGAAAATTTATGAAGAAGATAGCAATCCCTTTCTTTTTTTTGATACTAAGCATTTCACTTTCGGCCCAAACGAAACAATGGACTTTGGAGGAATGTGTGAATCATGCACTTGAAAATAACATTTCGGTAAAACAAAGTGAACTTAACGTTGAGCTTACGGAAGCTGATAAAATGGAAGCAATCGGCAATTTTTTACCGTCTCTTAATGCAAATGCAAGTGGCTCAAAAAACACAGGTTTAAGTTTAAACCCAACCAATAACCAATTGGAAAACACCACGTTTGGATCAGCTTCTGGTGCGATAAATGTAGGTTTGAACGTTTTTGATGGTCTTCGTAACGTTCGCCAATTGCAACGCGCAAAGCTTTCGCAACTTGCAGCACAGTATAGTTTGGACAAAATGAAAGACGATATTGTTTTGATGGTTGCAAACTCCTATTTACAAGTTTTGTTGAACAAAGAAAATCTTAAAGTGGCAAAATCACAGAATGCTGTTACCCTTGAACAAATACAAAGAACGAATGATCTTGTGGATGCTGGAGTATTGCCGCGAGGGGATCTTTTAGAAATTAAAGCTACTGACGCCAGTGAAAAACAACAAATTGCAGTTGCTGAAAATACTGTAAAAATTTCAATGATAAGTCTTGCCCAATTGTTATTGATAAAGGATTATTCCAATTTTGATATTGCTGATGGAGAATATAATATTATTGATGGAGGGATTGCTAATAAGGATGTTTCAGAAATCATTGAAAGTGCAAAGCAAACACGTGCCGAAGTAAAAATTGCCCAAAAAAATGTGGAGCTCGCCCAAAAAGACTTACAGATTTCACGGGGAGCATATTATCCCACGCTTTCAGCATTTTTTGGATATAACACACGATATGCAGATAATGACCCACTTCAAAATGGATTTGTGGAACAATTATATCTTAATGATGGTATTGGCTATGGCTTGCAACTGAACGTTCCAATTTTCAATGGTTTTGCAGTAAGAAGCAATGTAAAACGAAATAAAATCAATTTAAAAAATACGGAGTACCAATTAGAACAAGCCGAACTCGATTTAGAATCTAATGTCTATCAAGCCTATGTAGATGCAAATGGAGCTTTAAAAGCATATGAAGCAGCTACAGTTGCACTTGAATCACAAGAACTTGCGTATCAATACGCAAAAGACCGCTACGATGTTGGCCTTACAAATGCTTTTGATTTTAGCCAATCAAAATTGCGTTTCGACAATGCAAAAATTGAAGAAAACAGAACTAAATTTGAATATATTTTTAAATTGAAAGTATTGGAACTATATTTTGGCGTTCCTGCAAGCGAATTAAAATTTTAAGGATGAAGAAAAAAACACTCATTTGGATTATTGTAATTGTTGTCCTACTTATTGTTTTGCTCCTTGTTGGGAAAAAAGCAGGATGGTTTGGAAAATCAGGAGATTTTAAAGAAGTCGAAATAACCAAAATTGAACCAATAGACATTGTTGAAACAGTAGCCGCAACCGGAAAAATACAGCCTGAGATAGAAGTAGCACTTTCTTCTGAAGTTTCTGGAGAAATTATTGAACTTCCCGTAAAGGAAGGCCAAACCGTGGAAAAAGGCGATCTTTTAGTAAAAATAAATCCAGATTTAATTCAAGCTGCAGTAAGCCAATCGCAAGCCGGACTTCAGAATGTTCGGGCACAATTGTCGCAAGCCCAGGCAAGTGAAAAAAATGCAAAACTGAATTATGATCGCAACAAAGCACTATTTGAAAAAGGTGTGATTTCAAAATCTGAATGGGACAAGTCTGTGGCAGATTATGATATGGCCCAAGCAAATGCTAAGGCTGCATATTATAGCGTTCAGAGCGCTGCCGCGAATGTTAAGCAATCAGTTGACAACCTTTCCAGAACTAGTATTTATGCACCTATGAGCGGGACAATATCCAAACTTTCTGTTGAATTGGGTGAAAGAGTAGTGGGTACCGCGCAAATGGCAGGTACTGAGATTGTGCGTGTTGCAAACCTTCAGAAAATGGAAGTAGAAGTAGATGTAAACGAAAATGACATTGTTAAAGTTTCCGTGGGCGATTCAACAATTGTTGAGGTAGATGCTTATTTAAAGCGAGAATTTAAAGGCATTGTTACTGAAATAGCAAATAGTGCGGAAAGCTCCTTAACTTCAGATCAGGTTACCAATTTTAAAGTAAAGGTTAGTATTCTGCCAGAATCATACAAAGACTTGACTGAGGGGAAACCAGAAAGTTATTCTCCATTTCGTCCGGGAATGACTGCTACGGTTGATATTATTACAAATAAAAAGAAAAACGTAATAGGTGTTCCCATCAGTTCCATTGTTATAAAAACAGATACTACAGATTCCAAAAAACCATATACGGGTGAAGTTCCAAATACAAATGCCGAAAAGTTTGAAGCCGTTTATTTAATGGAAGGCGATGAAGCAAAATTGCGAGTTGTTAAAACTGGAATCCAAGACGATTCAAACATTGAAATTCTTTCTGGATTAAAAGAAGGCGAAACAGTAATAACTGGGCCTTACAATACGGTAACAAAATTATTGAAACAAGGTGATAAAGTTGAAGTTGCCACACCTCCAAAAGGATAAAAAAGATAAGTAATGGCGATTATTTTATGTCTTGAAACTGCTACAACCAATTGTTCAGTAGCCATTGCAGTTGATGGTAAAATTAAAGCAATTCGAGAAGAGAACAGCCAAAAATTTTCACACGCTGAGAAGCTCCATGTTTTTGTTGAAGCCGTTTTAGAGGAAGCTAAGATTGATAAAAAGAATTTGGATGCTGTTGCCGTTAGCAAAGGCCCGGGCTCTTATACAGGCTTACGGATTGGGGTTTCAGCAGCTAAGGGTCTTTGTTTTGCTTTGGATATCCCTTTAATTTCAACACTTACTTTGGAAGTATTGGCGCAGCAAGTGCAATGCGAAAATTGCTATGTAATTCCATTGCTTGATGCCCGAAGAATGGAAGTGTATTCTTGCGTTTTCAATGCAGAAAAAAAGCAAATCCGCGAAACAAAGGCCGAAATCTTAAATGAAAATTCTTTTAGTGATTTTTTAAAAGAACATAAAACAATTTTTATAGGTGATGGCGCTGTAAAATTTGAAGCAATTTGCAAAAACGAAAGTGCTATTTTTCAGAACGGATTATTCCCTTCTTCAGCAGATATGGCACGTTTGGCAGAAGCTAAATATAAAATAAGCGACATAGAGAATGTCGCTTATTTTGAACCTTTTTATTTAAAGGGATTTATATTGGGTTAATTTTTTTAACTATAAAAGTGAATCAAAATAGGAAACCAGTTTTATCATATCTGCTTCCTTATCGGTATCGATATTGTTCTTTTTTATATAGTTTTTAATCTCATCTTTCTTCTTGTCCATCATCTTAAGTAACTTCGATTTGCTACTTGGCATTTCCAAAAATGTTCCGTTCTGAACTAAATAATATTTAGTTGTTTTTGTGAAAGATGGTGGTGAATCTCTTTCATAGCTTGTTCGAGCTTTTTGAGGCTCTTTATAAGTAGCAGTGACTTTTTTATATAGGTCATAAGTCTTACCATCGCTCAGTACATTAAAATACCCGCCTTTTTCGTTGCTTCCTTCATAGGGAACAAAAACATAAATGTCTTTGAATATTTTAACGAAGATATTTGGGTCTTTTATTAAAGCACTATAGCTTTCATCAGAAGCGTTTTTCTTGATTTCAATTTCATCTGCATAGGCGTTATATCGCATTGGAACATCATCTTTTATCAACTGGTCTTCTTGAAATATTTTGCCCTGAACAAAATTTGGATTTGCATAAGCTTCATCTTTAATGGCTTCAAACTGCGCCTCGGTGAGACCAAAAGCCAATGACTTTTCATTTATGTCAATAGTTCGGTCATACACACTGGTGTAGCTACTTTGTCTGGATTGGGAAAAGACCGAAGCCCCAATTAATACAAAAGTGGCGGTAAATATTATTCTTTTCATTTTTAATTTTTTATATGTATTATAAAAATAAGTGTTATTTATGCAAAATTAATGATTTATTTCTTTAATTTCTCCAAATTATAATGGTGAACATCGCGTTGTGGGAAAGGAATTGATATTCCAGCAGCTTCCAGTCTTGCTTTTCCTTCTTCCAAAATGAACCAACGCAGGTTCCAAAAGTCTTCATTTTTTGCCCAATAGCGAACTGTTAGATTTACTGAGCTGTCACCAAGTTCAGCTACGGCTACCATCGGCATTTTGCCTTCAATCTTCAAAACTGTTTCTTGTTCCGAAATCAAATTAAGCAAAATATCTTTTGCTTGCTTAATATCATCATCATAACCTATGCCAAAAGACAAATTCTCACGACGTATTCCTTCTCCTGTGAAATTGATAATGTTATCATTGCTAAGCTTTCCGTTTGGTAAAATTGCCAGTTGGTTGCCCACGGTATTGACCTTTGTATTGAAAATTGAGATTTCTTTCACCGTTCCATCAACACCTTGGGCACTGATGAAATCGCCAACTTTAAAAGGTTTAAGCAACAATATCAAAACGCCACCGGCAAAGTTTGAAAGTGATCCCTGAAGCGCCAAGCCTATGGCAAGGCCAGCTGCACCAATAATAGCAACCAACGAAGCGGATTCTACGCCAAGTTGTGTTACAACCAAAACGAAAAGTACAATCTTTAATCCCCACCGTATAAGGCTGACTATAAAATTTTCCAGTGTAGTGTCGTAATCTGTTTTGTCAAAAAACTTTTTTACGAAACGATTTATAAGTTTTATAAGCCAAAGACCAATCAGCAGCATTAAAATTGCGCCAATTAAACTTGGCAGAAAGTCAATTAATTTTTGTCCATACTTTTCAATATAAATATCCAAGTCCTGAAATTTTTCCATAAAATTTATTTTTTAATTAAAGATTCAATGGCAATCTTTGTGTCTTTCACAGGAAGTTTACATGCATTGTTTACGCATACATAGATAAGCGTTTCATTAGGTACATACCTATTTTCAAAAAGTGGCGCGTTGTTTTCAAACTTGCTTCCGGCAATGATTATATTGGGCAGATAGTGTTTATTGATTTCCTTAACTTTTTCCAAGGCATCTCTGCCAACAATAACTGTTTCGTAAAAATTATTTTGAAAATTTGACAACAAATCCAGCCAATTTGAAAAACCACTGGGATATTGTTCAATTTCCGCTGAAACATTTTTTAGCATTTGGCGCGAAATTTCATCAAAACCCGTTCCCTCAAAATATTTTGAAAGCAGGAACAGGTTCTTTGCCATAACTGAGTTTGAAGCGGGAATCACATTATCACGATATTCAAAGTTCCGCGTAACAATGGCTGCATCTTTCTTTGAAGTGAAATAGAACATATGCTTTTCTTCATCAAAAAAGTTGGCCTTTGCATAATCTGCCATTTGCTTTGAAAGATTTAACCATTTTTCATCCAGCGTGGCTTGGTACAAATCTATATAAGCTTCAATGGTAAATGCATAATCTTCCAAAAACCCATTGATACTGCTTTTTCCATCTTTGTAATTATGAAAAAGTGCCCCGTTTTTTTGAAACTGTTTTTCTGAAATGAAGACTGCATTTTTAAGTGCTGCGTCCAAATATTCCTTTTTGCCGAATGTTTTGTAGGCATCTACATATCCTTTCAACATCATTGCATTCCACGAAGTAAGGGTTTTATCGTCCAATCGTGGTTTTGGGCGTTTGTTTCTATAGGGGAGCAGCGTGCTTTTCCAGCTTTCTTTTTTCTGTTGAAGTGTTTCGGGGGTTATCCCAAATTCCTCCTCAATTTCTTCATCTGCTTTTTTTCTGATTAGTACATAATGGTTGTTTTCCCACTTTCCGTAGTTGTTTACATTATAATATTCCTTAAAAATATCGAAATCATCTTTCAATAACTGCTGCAATTCTTCTAAAGTAAAAATATAGAAAGCGCCTTCTTCAAGTTTGTCGTTTTCATCTTTGCTGTCTGCATCCAGAGACGAATAAAAACCACCTGCCTCATTGGTCATTTCTAGTGCTATAAAGTCTAAAGTTTCTTCAACAACTTCTTTGTAGAGTGGTTTTTGGGTGGCCAAATAAGCATTGCTGTAAAGACTTACGAGTTGTGCATTGTCATAAAGCATTTTCTCAAAGTGTGGCACATGCCAATTTTCGTCGGTGCTGTAACGCGCAAAACCACCGCCAATTTGGTCGTAAATTCCGCCGTAGGCCATTTTGTCCAAGGTGAGTGTTACGAAGTTCAGTAATTCTGTGTCGTTTTTTTCAACCGCTTGCCGTAACAAAAATTCGTAATTGTTGGGCATCGGGAACTTGGGAGCCCCTTTAAATCCGCCGTTTTTTAAATCAAAATTCTGTGATAAATTCTTAACTATTTCTGCAGTAGGATATCTAGAAAAATCAACATCTTCCGTATTCAAATGCACCAAATCCATACTTTTAATGCCTTCTTCAAGTCTATTTGCATAGGCAATCAGTTTTTCTGGTTCGTTGTTGTATGTTTCCTGAATTTGTTCCAATGCGTTTATCCAATCGTTTTTACGGAAATAAGTACCGCCCCAAATAGGCCTTCCATCGGGAAGTGTCACCACATTTAGGGGCCAGCCTGCGCTTCCTGTCATCAATTGAACGGCGTTTATATAAGTTTGGTCAACGTCTGGACGCTCTTCGCGATCTACTTTTACTGATATAAAATTCTTGTTCATCACAGCGGCTACGGTACTGTCCTCAAAACTTTCATGCTCCATTACGTGGCACCAATGGCAGGCGGCATAACCAATGCTTATTACAATTAGTTTTTTCTCTTTTTTTGCCTGTTGAAGTGCAGCTTCACCATAGGGTTTCCAATTCACGGGATTGTGTGCATGTTGGAGTAAGTATGGGCTGGATTCGTGGATTAAATCGTTGGTATAGGAATGCGTTTCCAAGGTTTCTTTTTTTGAAGAATTACAACCAAAAAGTAGGTTCATTGCCAATAAAGCAAATAGTAATCGCATAGCGGGATTTTAGAAAAAGCAAAAATACGCTTTTGAAATCTCAAAAGCGTATTTTCAAAAATTGTTGAAGAATTTAATTTACTTCAAAAGTGATCTTTACGTTCACCCGAAAATGGGTTAGATTGCCATTGTCAACAACACAGCTGTGTTCTTTAACATATACGGAACGAATATTTTTAACACTTTTTGAAGCTTCTTTAACTGCGTTTCGTGTAGCATCTTCCCAACTTTCTTTTGAGCTTGAAAGGATTTCAATTACTTTTAATACACCCATGATTTTCTTTTTTTTAAAATTATTAATGAACTTTCAATATACAATTATTCAATAACAATAATCTAAAAATTAAGTTAAAAGCAAAGCAGTTGTTTTTCTATCCATTCACTGCAACAACACTATCAATCTGCCCGTGAAGCATTTCTTTAAGCATTGTTTCAATACCGTTTTTCAGGGTAATTGTAGATGAAGGGCAACCACTGCAGGCACCTTGAAGAATAACCTTGACTGTTTTGGTCTCAATGTTGAAAGAATCAAACATAATATGTCCGCCATCACTTGCCACTGCTGGTTTAACATATTCATCCAATATGGAGATTATTTCCTTTTCAATATCAGTATATACTTTGGGTGAAGTTTGAGAAGTACTTGTTAGGGTAGCTTTATTTTCAGTAATACTTGTAGCGTTTAAAACTTCATCGTTCAAAACGGGTTTTCCGTCTTCAATAAATTTTCGGATGAATTCCCTTATTTCCATGGAAATTTCCTGCCAATCAGCCAAATTGAATATCATAATTGAAACAAAGTTTCCACTAATGAAAACTTCCTTTACAAAAGGAAAGTCGAACAAGGCCTTTGCTAGGGGTGAATGTGCGGTATCGTCAATGTTTTTAAATTCAAAAGTTCCGGTAGCCAAGGTTTTGTTGGCTATAAATTTCATTACAGTTGGATTCGGCGTACTTTCGGCATAAATTGTTATTGGAACTTTTTTAGGGGCTACAGTCTCAGTAATCACAGATTTTCCGGAATTCAAATATTCCGCGATAGATTCTGCAACTTCGTCCTGCACTTCTTTCCATTCCACAATGTCATATTTTTCAATTGCGATAAAGTTTTGCGAGATATAAACTGTTTTTACAAAAGGGAGATAAAAAAGTTGTTGTGCCAAAGGGCTGTTTTTTGCTTCATCAATATTTTTGAATTCGTAGCTTGCAGACTGTGTTAAGAAGGAATTAACAATAAATTTAACAATATTTTGGTTGCTAGTTTGGGTAACTTCTATGTTAAATTGCTGCATTTCCTTGTTTTTTTTGCGAAAATATAAAAAGAAAAACAATGTATTCAATATATTTGGCATCTTAACAGCCCAATTATGAAAAAATTAATACTTCTATTTCTTCTCGTATTTCCACTTTTCGTTTTTTCACAACCGGTGCAACTATATCAACAGTTTAACGGTCGTTATGACTTTACTGCAGTTGGTAATACGCTTAATGCATCTGAAAATAATGCTGGTTACTGTGACATACTTACCCAAAGTAGTGCTTCACTTGCTTTAAACCCTGGACAAACATTTATTTCCGCACATCTGTATTGGAGCTCTGTTGGGCCTGGAGATTTTGATGTAGCTATAAATGGCACCCCAATTAGTGCTCAGCGAATATTTAGTCATACTTTTAATGGAAATCCTTATTTTGCTGCTTATGCAGACGTTACGGACTTAGTTGCCGCTACTGGAAATGGGACCTATACGTTTTCTGACATGGATGTGTCAGCATATGTGTTTCCTGGCAGCACTTATTGTGGAACTAATTATGGAGGTTGGGCTATTTATGTTATTTATGAAGATCCTTCGTTATTGCTTAATCAAATAAGTCTTTTTGATGGAATGGAAAGCGTTTCTGCAAATAATAACTCTTTGGATATTACGCTTACAAATATTGATGTAAGTTCTGATATTTTATCTAAAATAGGATTCTTAGCATGGGAAGGTGATGAAGGTATTGCAAATGGGGAAAGTTTAAGGATAAATGGAAATCTTATTTCCAACGCCCTTAACCCTCCCAACAATGCTTTTAATGGAACCAATTCTTATGTAGGTCCGCCAGCAAATGTCCAAAACTATAATATGGATTTGGACTATTATGATTTGGTAGGGATCGTGCAAGCAGGTGATACATCTATCTTGATTCAATTAACATCTAATCAAGATTATATAATAGTAAACAACCTCATTACGAGCGTTAACTCAGAGCTTCCGGATGCTACCATTGAAATTGATGATTTGGGAGTTTTATGCGATAACAATAATATTGATGTTGAATACACGGTTTATAATGTTAACAGTACCAATGAACTTCCTGCTGATGTGCCAATAGCTTTCTATGCGGATGCTGTTTTAATTGGCCAGACTACAACAACAAGTATCATTCCCATTGGCGGTTCTGAAAGTGGAACTATTACTTTAAATATACCAATTGCTACTCCAAATAACTTTAATCTTAGGGCCGTTGTTGACGATATTGGAAATGGTACGGGCATAGTCGCAGAAACTGACGAATCAAATAACGAATTCATTTATCCAGTTGATCTTAGTACGGCTGGTATTTTACTTGATCCTGGTCCAGCCTGTTTGGGAAGGCCGGTTATTTTAGATTCTGGTGTTACCGATCCTCCATTTAACATTCAGTGGTTTAGAAATGGTATTCCCATTCCTGGAGCAACAAACCCAACACTTGTGGTTACTACGGATGGAATTTATTCTGTTGAAGCAGTAGATGGTATTTGTAGGGTAGATAGTAATTCCGTTGTAATAACCTTTAGGCCCCAGCCCGTAGCGAATCCCCCGGTTGATCTGTACCAGTGCGATTACGGCACGACCGCGGGCGTGTTCGACCTGACGGACAACGACGCGAACATAATGGGCGGCCAGGACCCTGCGCAGTTCACGGTAAAGTACTACCAGAGCTACCAGGACAGTTTTGACGACACGAACGAGATATTGGGCGGCGTTCACATCATCGTCCCTCCCTCTCCCCAGACGATCTATGCGCGTATCGAGGACAACACGGGCAGCTGTTTCGACCTTACGGACTTCAGGATCTACTTCAGCCGTGCCATAGCCGGTCTGGTGCCGGTGAGCGCGAGCTATTGCGATGCGGACGGCGA
>JAGQYY010000021.1 GCA_020435825.1 Aequorivita sp. | reverse complement strand
CATTACATGCAATTGCAACGATGATTTTTGACGATGTTGCGTATAAAAATGTAGTTTCCAACGGACTTGTTTTGGACAAAAACGGACAGAAAATGAGCAAGCGTCTCGGCAATGCCGTAGATCCTTTCGAAACCTTGGATGTTTTCGGACCCGACGCAACGCGCTGGTACATGATTAGCAACGCCAACCCATGGGATAACCTAAAATTTGACCAAGACGGTATTTCGGAAGTGCGCAATAAATTCTTCGGAACACTTTACAATACTTACAGTTTCTTCAGCCTTTACGCCAATCTCGATAATTTTCAGTATCTTGAAAAAGACCTTCCGTTGGAAAAACGTCCAGAAATTGACCGCTGGATACTTTCAGAATTGCATACGCTCATCCAAAAAGTAGATGATTATTACGCAGATTATGAGCCGACAAAGGCTACCCGTGCAATTTCAGAATTTGTACAGGAAAATTTGAGCAACTGGTTTGTTCGATTAAGTCGAAGAAGATATTGGAAAGGAAGCTATAATGACGATAAGATTTCGGCATACCAAACCCTTTATACTTGTTTGGAAACCGTTGCAAAACTTGGTGCTCCCGTAGCTCCGTTCTTTATGGACAGACTTTACATAGACTTAACGCAGGGAACAGCTAAAGATAAAAACGAACCTGTGCTGAGCGCAGTCGAAGCATCGGTACATTTGACCGATTTTCCAAAGGCAGACGCTTCGTTCATTGATAAAAACTTGGAGCACAAAATGCAGAAGGCGCAAACAATATCATCGTTGGTGCTTTCGTTACGGCAGAGAGAGAAGATTAAAGTGCGCCAACCGCTTCAAAAAATAATGATCCCGGTTTTGGAAGATGCAGAAAAAGAGGAAATCCTTGCAGTTTCAGATTTGATCAAAAGTGAAGTGAACGTAAAGGAAGTTGAACTGATTGATGAAGGTTCGGGTCTGTTGGTTAAACAAATAAAACCCGATTTCAAGACTCTTGGCCCACGTTTTGGAAAAGACATGAAAACGGTGGCTACGGCCATTTCAGGCTTTGATCAGAAACAAATTGCAACTCTTGAAAAAGATGGTGAAATAACTGTTTCTATTAATGAAAAAAATACTACTTTGGCGCTCGATGACGTAATCATTAGTTCACAGGATATTGAGGGATGGTTGGTTGCAAATGCAGATGGAGTTACTGTGGCACTGGATGTTACGATAACACCCGATTTGAAAAATGAGGGAATTGCCCGAGAATTGGTAAACAGAATCCAAAACTTGCGAAAAGATAGCGGTTTTGAAGTGACTGACCGCATTGAGGTAATGCTTCAAAATAATGAAAAACTGATTGAGGCGGTAAACCAAAACCTTCGTTATATTAAAGAAGAAACATTAACAGAGGTTTTGCAATTTCAGCCAGAAATAAATAACGGAACAGAAATTGCATTCGATGAAATTGAAACACGTATAAGCATTATAAAAAATTAAATATGACAGACACAGAAAAAACCAGATATAGCGATGCCGAACTGGAAGAATTTAAAACCTTGATTACAGATAAAATAAAGAAGGCAATGGAACAGTTGGAGTTAATCCAAAGTTCTTATAAAAACGATAGTAACAACGGAACAGACGATACTTCGCCTACTTTTAAGGCTTTTGATGAAGGCAGTGAAGTGATGAGCAAGGAAGCGAATTCGCAGTTGGCCATTCGTCAGGAAAAATTTATCCGCGACCTTAAAAATGCCTTGGTCCGTATTGAAAACAAAACCTACGGCATTTGCCGTGTAACGGGAAAACTTATCAATAAAGAGCGTTTGAAACTTGTGCCTCACGCAACTTTGAGTATTGAGGCGAAGAATATGCAGAAATAAGCCCATCCCCAGCCCTTCCCAAAGGGAAGGGAGTTGATTCGCAACATATTGCCCTGAAATTTTTCGGGGCTTTTTTATTGTATCAAATTCTTCGCGACCTTTGTGGTTAAATTATGCGCCAAATATTCTCCATAATCGTTATTCTGTTCTTTGGAAGCTATTGCTGCGTGGCCCAAAAAACCATTCAAAAGGAATTCGATTCGGAAGGAATACACACGCTTTCCATAGCAGATAATGACATTTTTAAAATAACCGTACAATCTTCCGAAGAATCGACCATCAAAATTTTGGCACGCATTTCTGGCGAACATTCTGAAAGTGTGATTATGGAAGAGAAAATCGTTGATGGAACCCTTTCCTTGAAAACTGGGTTTGCCCCATTTTTCACTTTGGAAAATGACAAACTTGCAGCGCATAAAGTAATGGCTATTGAAGTGAATATAACACTTCCGAAGAAAATGACTGTTATAATTAAATCGAAACTGGCCTCAGTATATACCAATGGAATTTTTGAGAATCTCGACATTTCCTTGGAAAACGGAAACTGCACTTTAAAACATTTTTCCGGAAATGCCCAACTTAAAACAATAGCAGGAAATATAACCGTCCACGCCCAAAAAAATGTTTCGGGGAAAGCAATTTCGAAGTACGGAACTTTGGTAAATAAGCTTTCAGGCCAAGGAAAATTTAATATTGAGGCAGAAAGTATCAATGGTGTTATTTCGTTGCTGCAAACCGAATAATATTGCTATTTTTGCCTCCGCACTCCGAAGCTTTAGCGAGAGAGTGCCTTCGTCGAAAAAACTATGAACCTAAGAAAAGCCACTTTTATTATTGTACTGATTCTCTTGATAGACCAGATTTCAAAATTTTATATCAAAACACATTTTGTTTTAGGTGAAGAAATCCGGGTTTTTGATTGGTTCCGTATTCTTTTCGTTGAAAATGAAGGAATGGCTTGGGGCGCTAAGATTCCGGGAGAATATGGAAAGCTCTTTTTAACTTTATTTAGAATTGTGGCAATTGCAGGAATCGGTTATTGGCTTTGGGATTCTGTGAGAAAGAACATGCCCAAAATCCTCATTTTTTGCGTTGCCTTGATTTTTGCGGGCGCTTTGGGGAATATCATCGATTCTGTTTTTTACGGAATAATTTTCAATGATAGCCATCACCAAGTAGCTACTTTATTTCCCGAAGCTGGAGGCTACGGTACGCTATTTCACGGAAAGGTAGTTGACATGCTTTATTTTCCGCTTTACGGAGGTACATTGCCGGAATGGTTTCCTTTTTGGGGCGGTGAGTATTTTACCTTCTTCGACCCTGTTTTCAATGTCGCTGACTCTTCCATCAGTGTTGGGGTAATTTTGCTGCTTATTTTTAATAAAAAGGCATTTCCAAAAAAAGAAACTGCAGGGTAATATTTAGCCCGTAGGTGCAAGCAAGTTGAAAGGATAGAAAGATAAATTCCTTAAAAGCCAATAAAGAATTGCAATCCCAAAATATCCAAAGATAAATAGGTTGCTATAAAAAAGCTTGAATCTATAATGCGTGCCAAAAATCCAATTGCCGATTGTAATTCCCAAACCGTAAATTAAAATAGGCAAGGTTAAGACCATTAACGGGTTGAACCTAAATGCTCCAATAAAATCTCCGTGTAACAATAAATGCACTGCGCGTTGTGAGCCACAACCTGGACAGTAAAACCCAGTTATATAATGAAAGGGACAGGGAATGAAAAAAGAGTTTTCCGAAGGATTGTAGAAAAAGTAGAGAATAAAAAAGCCCCCAAATAAAATAAAGATGAGGGCTATTTTTAAAAATTTAATTGTATCCTGCGAAAGCCCCACCAAGACCAATAACTACAAAGAATATAACATAAAGCACCCAAACTATGGCTGCTGCTACTGCACCCCATATAGCCCATTTTTTGGCATCATCAGCAGCTTTTTGTGCACCCGCTTTATCGCCCTGCGCCCAAAGTTCTTTCACTTTTGTTGATTTAATTATTGATACGATACCCAAAGGTAGGCAGCATAAAACGGTACATAGAATTGCCCATACAAGGTTGTTGTCTGGTGGGGTTTCCATAGGTTGATTGGTTGTTTCCATTTTTTTTATTTAATTGGTTAATAATGGTTTATATCTCATAAAGATAAGAGGTTATTTTTAAAAATCAATTATTTTTTTTGGTGTGATGCAAAAATTTAGTGGGATGTCTCTAGGTTCAAAATCTATTTCAGGTTCTGGTTCAAAAAAAGAAAGTCCAACAAAAACTGCATTTGAACCGCATTTTTCCAAAAAACGATCGTAAAACCCTTTCCCATAACCAATGCGATTCCCATTTTGGTCATAAGCCAAAAGAGGGACAAAAATGACATCTAAAATTTCCGGTGAAATTTCTATGCCCGAAACGGGCTCGGAAATTCCATATTCCGAAGTTTTTAAAACCGTGTTTTCCTGCAACAAAAAATGCTTCATTTCTCCCGAATCAAAATCTGCTTTTGAGACAATGATGCTCTTGTCCTTTCCTTGTAGAATGTGCAATAAGTATTCGGTATTCACTTCTTTTTTTGACAAAATGGGCAGGAAAATATGGTAATAGGTTTTGTTCCAAATTGGAAGTTTCAGCGCCTGGTTTGCAATCTGAAGGCTCATTTCCTCAATAGATTCTTCAGAAAGGTTTTCCCGAAGCTTTTTATATTTTAAACGGAGCGCTTTTTTTTCCATTACATTAATCTTCCATTTCCTCGGTTTCCGTATTTGCAGTGTTTACGGTTGAAATATGAAAAATAGCGTCGCCTTGATTTACAATTGGAGATTGGTTCACATTAATTATATAACCTTCGTTGGGCGAAGTAACCTTAAACCTCATTTTCCCATAAGGGTCTGTTATTGTTGCCAAAAATTCTCCTTTTTCTACGTGTTTATTACAATCAACTTTTACGTGAAGCAAACCGCTGCGGTGAGCGCGTATCCATTTGCTTTTTTCTATAATTACCGTTTTTGTAGAAGGGTCTGGGGCAAAGTGCCTTTTGCCCAACATATCCAAATGTTCCAAAAAACGCATAATTCCATCAACGCCTTCCTTTGCAATGTGTTTGTTGCTCTCAAGGCTTTTGCCGCCTTCAAAAAGAAGTATAGGAATACCCATTCTCTGACATGTTTTTCGGTATGATTTTTCAAGAGTATTGGAATATACTGTAAATGGGGCATTGAAAACTTTTGCAAGTTCCAATAATTTTTCATCGTCGGGTTTTATACGGATTTGCGCTGCATTGAACCTGCTGGCACCGCCAGTGTGAAAATCGAGGCAATAATCTGCATGTGGTAACACTTTTTTTGTGAAATGGTATGCAACCCGGCTTGCCAATGAACCTGTTTTCGTTCCGGGAAAAACCCTGTTTAAATCGCGTCCATCGGGAAAGGAACGGTTACCGTTTAAAAATCCGAAAACATTCAAAATAGGGATACAAATAATGGTGCCGCGTTTAGGTTTGTTTAATTTTCGGGCAATGAGCTGGCGCACAATTTCCACCCCATTTATTTCGTCTCCATGAATGGCCGCAGTTATTAAAACTGTTGGTCCGGGAATTTTTGAGCGCTCAATGATTATTGGAATTTCAACTTTGGTGGAAGTATAAAGTTTTGCAATGCTGAAATCCACTGTTTTACTTTCGCCAAGAGCGATGCGTTCATTCAAGATTACAATATCACGTTCTTCCTTTTTGGCCATAATTAAACGTTGCGTTCTATGTATTTTATGATTGAGTTTGCTATGTCCTTGCCTGTAGCTTGTTCAATTCCTTCCAAACCGGGGGATGAATTTACTTCCAGAATAAGCGGTCCTCTGGCTGATTGCAACATATCTACCCCAGCAATGCCAAGTCCCAAAGCTTTTGCGGCTTTCAAGGCTGCGGTCTCTTCTTCATCGGTAAGTTTTATTACTGTAGCAGTTCCTCCGCGATGTAAATTACTGCGGAATTCGCCTTCTTTCCCCTGTCTTTTCATTGCGCCAACAATCTGTCCATCTACAATAAATGCACGAATGTCTGCGCCCCCGGCCTCTTTTATAAATTCCTGAACTATAACTCGCGCCTGTAAATTGTTAAAAGCTTCAATTACGGATTCTGCTGCTTTTCTGGTTTCTACCAAAATAACTCCGATACCCTGCGTCCCTTCAAGCAATTTAATGATTACGGGCGCACCGCCAGCTTGGTCAACAATTTCCTTTACGTTTTTGGAATAGTTGGTAAAAACGGTTTTTGGCAACCCCAATCCAGCACGGGAAAGTATCTGAAGGCTTCTCAATTTATCGCGTGAACGAACCAAAGCCTGCGATTCGGTGGTTGTGAAAACACGCATCATTTCAAATTGACGCACTACCGCCGTACCATAAAAAGTTACAGAAGCCCCAATGCGCGGTATAATTGCATCAGTATGGTCTAACTTGTGGCCTTTGTAGATTATTACCGGATTTTTCTTTTCAATAACAATATCACATTTCGCGTGATTTATAACCTCTACGTTATGTTTTCTGGCTTTTGCCGCCTCCACAAGACGTTTGGTGGAATATAAATTTGCGTTCGCCGATAATATCTTGATGTTCATTTTTTGTTTTTTAGTTTGAAGGAAAGGTTGGTTTTATTTATGTCAACCACATATTTGTTACTTAAAAAATTTCTTCCCAAAAGTACGGGAAAACGCATCTCTTCACGGTCGCTTAGGGTTAAATATATTTCCTGTGTTTTACCGAAAAGTAAAATTTCTGTTTTTATTCTATATCTGGCTTCAGATTGACCGTTGCTGCTTTTCACCACTTTCACGTCATATTCGTCAAAAACGATTTCCTTTTCGTGATAGCTGGGATGTTCCTCGTCCAGAAAGTTGCATTTTAAATAACAATCTTCCACTTTCATGTTTTTGCAATGTATGGAAGAAGTGTAGGCACCCGTGTCAATTTTCACTTCAATGTCGAGGAGATTCAGCAATGGAAAATCTACTTTGTCTATTCTGCCGATGTTTCTTTTCAAAGTATTGGAGGTTTTGTAATTGCAATTTAAATAATAAAAATTCCATCCTGATAATTAATAAGGATAAAAAATGAAATTACTGCCTAAAAGCGCTATCTTTTATTCCGCTCAATAAACCCAATCACACTCTTCGAAACATTTTTGCCCGAAGTATTTTCAATGCCTTCCAATCCTGGCGTGCTGTTGATTTCCAAAACTAGCGGCCCGTTTTTCGATTGCAGAATATCTACCCCACAGAAGCCCAAATTCATCGCCTTTGCAGCTTTTATGGCAATTTTTTCCTCAGCGGAAGAAAGTGAAATCATTTCTGAAGTCCCGCCACGATGCAGATTACTTCGAAAATCGCCGACCTTAGATTTCCTTCGCATTGCCGCAACCACAACTCCGTCCACAACAATTGCACGAACGTCAGCACCTTTTGCTTCCTCAATAAATTCCTGCAGCAAAAATTTTACGCCAGCCGCATTTAAGGTTTCAATGGTTGCCAAGGCATTCTGCGGACTTTCGGTAAGAATAACGCCTTCGCCATGCGTGCCTTCCAAAAGTTTGATGATTATTGGCTTGCCGTTGAAGGTTTTGAGTTGTTCCTCAAATTCAAAAAAAGATGCATAAATAGTTCGAGGCACGGGAATTTGGTTCTTTGCCAAAATTTGAAAGCAAGTCCATTTGTCGCGGCTATTGTTAATTCCTTCGGAAGAGACCACGCTAAAAACGCCCATCGCCTCAAAATGGCGGACCACGTTTGTGCCAAAATAGGTGTTTGAAGCACCAATTCTTGGGATTACTGCGTGCAGGTCATCCACCAATTCATTTTGAAAATAGAGCACCGCTTTTCCGCTTTCCACGGTAAGGTTGCAGTAGGAAGGGTCCAAAACCTCCATGGCGTGGTTGCGTTCTTCGCCAGCTTTTAAAAGACTTTTGGTGGAATATAGCGCTTCTCCACGCGATAAAATGGCAATGTTCATAGTTGGTTATTAATGGTGCAATTTAACCAAAAAGCCCAAAGGGCCTTAAATGCCTTAAAGATTTTAATCCATTATTAACATATTTTGGGGTAGATACACAGCTCTTTTAAAACCAAAAAGGAAGTAATAACAGCTCCCTTTTTAGTTTTATAAATTCCAAAACTTACTGCACGACTAACATCTTAGTAGTAATATCATTCCTCACTTTTAGGGATACAAAATAAACTCCCGCAGCATAGCCTGAAACATCCAAAGGGATAACAGTTGTGTTTTCCAGTTGTTCTTTTTCTCCAAAACTTGGCCTAAGTTATTGGTCACCTTAATAGCCAGCCTATCAGATCCAAGGTTGGGAAGGTTTATGGCAACGATGTGGGTTGCGGACCGAGCCAAAACCCAAAAGGACAGGATTTTGAGTTAAATCAATTTCATCAAATGGCAAAAAAAGTCATTAGAGCTTCACTGTCTCTTCATTAAATTCTGTGTATTCGAGCAACAAAAAAGTCTTGAAAACAATAAGATTATCATTTAACATTTTACGCTTTAAATTCATTGCGCATAAAACCTACAAACCACTATCTTTGAACCTATGGCCAATGCTTCGGTAACGCTTCAAATTGCAACCCTTCCTGATTCGCCCGGTGTTTATCAATATTATGATAAGGATGGGAAACTGCTGTATGTGGGCAAGGCGAAAAACCTAAAAAAACGTGTTTCGTCCTATTTCAACAAAACGCAGGACAATGGCAAAACCCGAATTCTCGTAAAAAAAATTGAAACCATAAAGCACATCGTCGTAAAAACAGAGACCGATGCGCTTTTGTTGGAAAACAATTTGATTAAAAACTATCAGCCGCGCTACAACGTGATGCTGAAGGACGATAAAAGCTACCCGTGGATCTGTATAAAAAACGAACGGTTTCCAAGCGTTTTTCCTACACGAAGAATGATAAAGGATGGCAGCGAATATTACGGGCCATATACGAGTATGAAAACCGTGCACACCTTGCTCGATTTAATAAAAGGATTGTACCCACTACGCACTTGCAACTACGACCTTTCCGAAGAAAAAATTAGGGCGGGCAAGTATAAAGTGTGCTTGGAATATCATTTGGGAAATTGCAGTGGACCCTGCGAGGGCCTGTATTCCGAAGCGGAATACCAGGAAAACATAGAAGCCATCCGAAATATCGTAAAAGGAAATTTTAAGGATTCGCTGCACAAATTTAAAAGCCAAATGAAGGAATTGGCTGCAAATTTAAAGTTTGAACAGGCGCAGCGCGTAAAGGAAAAGATTGATATTTTGGAGAATTACCAAAGCAAAAGCACGGTTGTAAATCCGAAGATCAACAATGTGGATGTTTTCTCAATCATTTCTGATGAAAGCTATGCGTATGTAAATTTTCTGCAGCTTTCGCACGGCGCTATTATCCGTTCGCACACTTTGGAAATTAAAAAGAAGTTGGACGAAACCGATGAGGAATTGCTACAGCTTGCCATTGTGGAAATTCGGCAGCGGTTCAATTCGCTTTCAAAAGAAATTTATACACCTTTTGAAGTGGAACTGGGCGAGGACATAAAAGTACACATACCGAAACTGGGCGATAAAAAAGCTATTCTGGACCTTTCCGAAAGAAATGCGAAATATTACCGAATGGAGCGTTTTAAGCAGGCAAAAATTGTAGATCCAGACCGTCATGAAAAGCGCATCATGGCACAGATGAAAAAAGATTTAAGGTTAAGTGAAGAACCACGACATATAGAATGTTTTGACAACAGTAATATTCAAGGTACAAACCCCGTGGCGGCCTGTGTGGTTTTCAAAAACGGAAAACCGAGTAAAAAGGATTATCGTAAGTTCAACATTAAAACGGTGGAAGGGCCCGATGATTTTGCCTCGATGGAAGAAGTTGTTTATCGTCGTTACAAAAGATTGCTGGAAGAGGAGCAACCATTGCCACAACTTATCATCATAGATGGGGGAAAGGGACAACTTTCTTCAGCTTTAAAAAGTCTGGATAAGTTGGAATTGCGTGGAAAAATAGCTATTATAGGAATTGCGAAACGACTGGAAGAATTGTTTTATCCCAATGATCCAATTCCATTGTATTTGGATAAAAAAAGCGAGACTTTAAAAATAATCCAGCAATTGCGAAACGAGGCTCACCGATTTGGGATTACTTTTCACCGCAGTAAACGTAGCAAACAGGCTTTAAATACAGAGCTTGAAACCATTCCCGGAATTGGCGAGAAAACAGTGGTTGAATTATTGAAGCATTTTAAAAGCACAAAAAGGATCGCTTCCGCAAGTTTTGAGGAGCTTTCAAAAGTAATTGGCCCAAGCAGAGCTAAGAAATTAGTTGAATATTTTAGGAATGAATAATGAATAATGAATAATGAATAATGAATAATGAATAATGAATAATGAATAATGAAGCTTTCTAACAATCAAACACTCAAAAAAACTCAGAAATCCAATTAATGAAACAAATACTTTTCATACTATTCCTACTATTTACAGGCTTTTCTTTTTCTCAGGAAAAGAATGGTGAAGACTTAAAGGTTGGCCTTGTATTGAGCGGTGGTGGCGCTAAAGGTTTAGCCCATATTGGTGCTTTAAAGGTGATTGAGGAGTCTGGGGTTCGTATAGATTATATTGGCGGCACGAGTATGGGCGCTATAATAGGTGCGCTCTATGCTTCGGGCTATTCGGCAAACCAGTTGGACAGTATTTTTCGGCAGACTGATTTTAGCACGTTGATACAGGACGATATTCCGCGTAGCGCAAAAACTTTTTACGAAAAACAGGAAGCTGAAAAATATGCGCTGGTTTTGCCTTTTGATAAATTTAAAGTTGGTTTCCCATCAGGACTTTCAAAAGGGCAGAACGTATATAACTTGCTTTCAAAATTAACAAGCCACGTAAGCACGGTCTCAGATTTTAGCAAATTGCCCATTCCTTTTTTCTGTGTAGCGACCAATGTGGAAACTGGCAAGGAGGTAATTCTTGATAGAGGCTACCTTCCACTTGCAGTTACTGCAAGCGGGGCATTGCCTTCACTTTTTAGTCCGGTAATGATTGACGATAAAGTGTTGATTGATGGCGGCGTGGTAAACAACTATCCCGTGAATGAAGTACGTGCCAAAGGAATGGATGTCATCATTGGGGTTGATGTACAGGATAGCTTAAAAAATAGAGATAACTTGAAATCTGCTTTTGATGTATTGGTCCAGATAAATAACTATCGAACTATTAAAGACATGATTGAAAAGCAAAAAAAAACAGATGTTTATATTCACCCAAACATTAAGGATTTTTCAGTAGTTTCTTTTGATGAAGGTAAGAAAATTGTAGAATCTGGAGTTGTTGCTGCTGAATCGTATATGGAAGAGCTTCAGAAAATCGCTTCGAGGCAAAAGCGGGCAAAACGGGAAAAGGTTAAGTTTGAGACCAACGATGTTGTTTATATTAAAGAAGTTAGAATAGAGGGAAACGAAAAATATACTCGCAGTTATGTTTTGGGAAAATTGAAGCTACGCACGCCCGATGAGATAACTTATGAAGATTTTAGCGAAGGTATAAACAACCTTTCGGCAACCGGAAATTTTCAGGATATTAATTATAGGTTTTTTGAGGATGAAAACAATGAGTATACACTTCTGTTGCAATTACGGGAAAGTAGGTCTTCTATGATGCTTCGTTTTGCGGCGCATTACGATGATTTGTTCCGAACAGCGGCTTTGGTAAACGTAACCCGAAAGCGACTTTTCACTAATAACGACATTGCCTCGCTCGATCTGATTGCTGGTGACAACCTGCGTTATAATTTTGAATATTATATAGACAAAGGCTTTTATTGGAGCGTTGGTTTCAATTCAAAATACCACTTTTTCGAAACCGACGTGCCCATGAGTTTTGTTGGAGCAGATTTGAATACCGAACTTTCATTACCAATCAATAACTTGTCTATAAAGTACAGCGATTTTACAAACCAGCTTTACTTTGAAACACTTTTCCGAAGAACTTTTATTTTTGGTTTGGGAGGAGAGCACAAATACCTTCGCTATCTATCTGAAACGATAGGCACGGATGAAAACAACCTTCCCCGAACCGTTTTTGAAAGCACTAATTATTACAGCGCGTTTGGCTTTTTGAAGTATGACACTTATGATAATAGCTTCTTTCCCAAAAAAGGAGCTTATTTCTCAGGAGATTTTCACTGGTATTTATTGGCCCATGGGCGAAACAAGAGTTTTGAGCCATTCTCTTTGGCAAAAGCAAAAATTGGTTATGCCCATACATTTTTTAACACAATTTCGGCCCATTTAACTACCGAGGGCGGTTTTAAATGGGGCGGGGCCGAAAGCACTTCATTGGACTTTGCACTCGGAGGCTATGGCTTTAAGGAGATGAACAACATTATACCCTTTATGGGTTATGAAGCAATTTCACTTCGCGGAAACACCTATCTTAAATCCACGCTTACGTTTGATTATGAAATTTTCAGAAAAAACCATATCAATATTTCTGCGAATATCGCCAATGTGGGGGACGACCTATTTGAAAACGGACAGTGGATTGACGGGGTTGATTATTCCGGATTTTCAGCGGGGTATGGGCTAGAAACCGTTTTAGGGCCTATGGAAATAAAATATTCCTACTCGCCAGAGCTAAATGAAAGTGAATGGTATGTGGCATTGGGGTATCGGTTTTAGTAAAAACTTAGCAGCTTAGCTTCAATAATTTTCCGATATTTGTGTAATTCATTGTTAAGGATTTATCTGTACTATTTATTCTGAAATCTAAATCGTTAATCTAAAATCTAAAATCAGTTATGCCTTTCTACCACAGACTGGGCAAAATACCGCCCAAACGCCATACACAGTTCCGAAAACCAGACGGAACCCTTTATTCCGAAGAGCTTTTCGGTACCGTGGGTTTTGATGGAATGTATAGCAATATCTATCACGAACACAGGCCAACGCAAGTAAAGGAATTAAAAAAACAATACAGTGTTGCTCCAAAGATTGCGCGCGCCAATAATATGGAGTCCCTACGTCTTAAAGGATTTGATGTAAAACCTGAAAAGGATTATCTAAACAGCCGAAAAACAGTGCTCGCCAATAGTGATTGCAACATTATCCTCGCAGCCCCCCAGGAATCACAAAAAGATTATTTTTATAAAAATACCGATGCCGATGAATTGATTTTTATTCACAGGGGCAGTGGAAAACTGCGTACCTTTTTAGGAAACCTCGATTTTAAATACGGTGATTATTTATTGGTTCCCCGCGGAATTATTTACAAAATAGATTTTGATTCCAAAGACAATCGGTTGTTTATAGTTGAATCCCGAAGTCCTATCTATACTCCCAAGCGTTATAGAAATTGGTTTGGGCAGCTTTTGGAACATTCGCCTTTCTGCGAACGCGATATCCGCAAACCGCAGGAACTTGAGCACCACGACGAAAAAGGTGAATTTTTGATAAAGGTTAAAAAACAGGATGATATTTTTGAAATGGTGTATGCCACACATCCTTTTGATGTAGTGGGATATGATGGGTATAATTTTCCATACGCATTTTCAATCCACGAGTTTGAACCTATTACTGGACGCATTCACCAACCGCCACCAGTGCACCAGACTTTTGAGACCGATGCCATGGTAATTTGCAGTTTCGTGCCCCGTCTTTATGATTACCACCCGGATAGTATTCCAGCGCCATACAACCATAGCAATATTGATAGCGATGAGGTGTTATATTATGTAGATGGTGATTTTATGAGCAGAAATGATATTGAAGCGGGCCAAATAACCCTTCACCCCGCAGGAATTGTACACGGACCCCACCCAGGAGCTGCCGAAAGAAGTATCGGTAAAACCGAAACGCAAGAATTGGCCGTTATGGTAGATACTTTTAAACCATTGCAGGTTACCGAGGATGGCTTAAAACTTTCTGATGGAACGTATTATCAAAGTTGGCTTGACCATTAAAATATTAAAGAATTAAATTATGAGCAAAGAAGTAAAATCAGTCGATTACGGACTGGAAAAAATATTTGAAGGCGCAGAAGATTTTCTGCCATTATTAGGAACCGATTATGTGGAGTTTTATGTTGGCAACGCTAAACAGTCTGCCCATTTTTACAAAACTACGTTTGGGTTTCAATCCTACGCATATAAAGGTTTAGAGACTGGATCAAAGGATTCTGTCAGCTATGTGCTTAAACAGGACAAGATCAAGCTTGTTTTAACAACCCCTTTAAACAGTAAATCACCTATTAATGATCATATCGTTAAGCATGGCGATGGTGTAAAGGTTATTGCATTATGGGTAGAAGATGCTACAAGCGCTTTTGAGGAAACCACCAAACGCGGAGCAAAACCGTATATGGAACCAACCGTTGAAAAAGACGAGTTTGGTGAAGTAGTGCGAAGTGGAATATACACCTATGGTGAGACTGTGCACCTGTTTGTGGAGCGTAAAAACTATAATGGAACATTTCTTCCAGGTTTCCGCGAATGGAAAAGTGATTATAACCCAACCCCCACAGGACTAAAATATATTGACCATATGGTCGGTAATGTAGGCTGGGGCCAAATGAACAAATGGGTAAAATGGTATGAAGATGTAATGGGGTTCGTGAACTTCCTTTCCTTTGATGATAAACAGATCCACACCGAATATTCAGCATTGATGAGTAAGGTGATGAGCAACGGCAACGGTCGCATCAAATTCCCAATAAACGAGCCTGCGGAAGGAATTAAAAAATCACAGATTGAAGAATATCTGGATTTTTACGAAGATTCCGGAGTACAGCATTTAGCCGTAGCAACCGATGATATCATTAAAACAGTGAGCCAATTGAAGGAGCGCGGCATAGAATTTTTGCCACCACCACCACAAGCTTATTACGATGACATTCCGCGCCGATTGGGCGATCATATGAAAATGATGAAGGAAGACATCAACGAGCTCAAAAAACTTTCCATAATGATTGATGCCGATGAAGAGGGTTATCTGCTCCAAATATTCACAAAACCTATGGAAGACCGTCCAACACTGTTTTTTGAAATCATCCAACGGATGGGCGCAAAAGGTTTTGGTGCCGGAAACTTCAAAGCCCTTTTTGAGTCTATTGAGCGGGAACAGGCACAGCGCGGAACCTTATAAAATGTAACATTATATAAACCCCATCGTCTTACGAAGGTGGGGTTTATTTTTTTTGGAACGGTAGTTGTAATTTTAAAATCCTAAACTCCCTAAGTCATAATTTATGAATAAGCTACTTGCGCTTTTATTCCTTATTGGCAATATATTTTTCCTTTCTGCACAAGAAAGAGCTTACGGCGATGGCGAATATTTTAAGTTTCGAGTTCACTACGGTTTTGTTACTGCAGGCTACGCTACACTCAAAGTAAAAAGCACTTCAATAAAGGGAAAAGAAGTTTTTCACGTACGTGGCTACGGCGAAACCGTGGGAGTCTCAAAATGGTTTTTTAAAGTAGAAGACGATTATCAATCCTATATTGACAAGGAAAAGGATATTCCGTATCGCTTTCTCCGTAAAATTGATGAAGGTGGTTATACTAAGGATATTCAAATTGACTTTAACCATTCTAACAATAAAGCCACTGTGAACGACAAAAAGCACAATGAAACCACAGTGTTTTCGTTCCCTGAAGAAACGCAGGATATGATTTCGGCGTTTTATTACCTTCGTAACAAATTGGATACTGAAAACATCAAAGAAGGTGATATTGTAGAGATGAATATGTTTTTTGATAAAGAAAATTACAAATTCAGGTTAAAATTCCTTGGAAAAGAAATTTTAGATACTAATTTTGGACGCGTTCGCACTTTGATTTTTAGACCCTACGTGCAGTCTGGGCGTGTTTTTAAGGAAAAGGAAAGTCTAACGGTCTGGATAAGCGATGATAAAAACAAAATACCATTGCTGGTAAAGGCAGATTTGGCTGTGGGCTCTTTAAAAGCAACATTGACTGAATTTAAGGGATTGCAGCATTCCTTTAAAATATTGGCAAATCAATAAAACATAATACCGAAAACTCCCCAACATTGAAGAATTTAATTTTAGTAGTATTAACGCTTACCCTCCTTACAACCGCTTGTGAAAATAAGAAAGAAGATTTGGCCGACATCAACGCCTTGGTTGAAGAGCCAATAATTGAGCAATATGGTTATGTTTTAAATGATTTTAATGTAATTCGCGATACGATTCGAAAAGGTGACACTTTTGGCGATATTCTTTTCGCCAATGGCGTTTCACAAGAAAAAATTATGGAAGTGGCTACCAAATTCCGAGACAGTTTTGATGTTCGGAAAATAGTGGTAGGAAAACCTTATGTACTTCTTAATTCCAAAGATTCACTGAACAATACCCAAGTTTTTATTTATGAAACCAATAATGTTGACTTTGCTGTTGTGGATTTTAGGGATACGCTTTCCATTTTCAATAGTCAAAAGCCAGTTAGGTATGAAGACAGAGAAGCATCTGGGGTTATTACCAGTTCCCTTTCTGCCACTATGGAAGAACAGAATTTAAGTCCATACATGACCGATCAGTTGGCAAATATCTATGCCTGGACCATCAATTTTTTTAAGCTCCAACCCGGTGATCGCTTTAAGGTTATTTATACGGAAAAGTTTATTGACGATACCATTCCTGGAGGACTTAAGGAAATTAAGGCAGCTTATTTTGAGCATAGAGGCAAACCGCTCTATGCTTTTAAATTTTCATCAGATTCTTTAGGTAAAATTTCTGGTTATTATGACGAACAGGCCAACAACTTAAAACGTGCCTTTTTAAAAGCTCCCGTAAAGTTCAGTAGAATATCTTCTCGTTACAACCTAAACAGACGCATAAAATATTACGGTTTTAAACTTCGTCCACACCGCGGGACCGATTTTGCCGCACCTGTGGGAACCCCTATTTTGGCAACTGCAGATGGTGTGGTAACAAAATCTGAACGTCGTGGCGGCAATGGAAACTACGTTAAAATACAGCACAATGGAACCTATGAAACCCAATACCTTCACATGAAAGCCCGGAACGTTAAAGTGGGGCAACATGTGAGCCAGGGTGATGTAATTGGCTGGATTGGGATGACCGGGAATACCAGCGGTCCGCACGTGTGTTATCGCTTTTGGAAAAATGGAAAAGAAGTAGATCCTTTTAAGGAGGATACCCCTTTTTCCCAACCGCTTCCCAAAGAGTTCCTCGAGCAATATTCTGCAAATATGCTTCCAATTAAGGAACAATTGGATTGTATTTCATTTTAATCTTTTTTTAATTCTAAATGTTGATAACCTTGTTATTAACTAACACTCCATTTATCAGTGCTTTAGGGTTTAAATTTTATCTTTAATCAGCGGTTTATTTCTTAATGATTTCTTAATCAATTTTGTTGGTTATAACTTATTTAAGATTGTACTTTTGCCGAAATTTTTAAACTTAAAATTTAAATTCATGAGAAAACTTTTACTTCTTGTTTTTTTACTGGGCGGTTTTGTCGCTTTTTCACAAACAACGGTTACTGGAACGGTAATCGATTCTGAATCAAACGACCCTTTGGCAGGAGCCAATGTGGTTGAGACGGGCACAACAAATGGTGCCATTACCGATTTTGACGGAAACTTCATTTTAGAGACTTCTGCAAAAGCGGGTACACTTACCATTTCATACATTGGGTACACAGTTGAAAAAGTGCCATTCAAAATTGTGAATGGAACTGCAAGCCTGGGCACAGTTAAAATTACTGTAGATTCTGATGCTCTTGAAGAAGTTGTTATCGTTGGAAAAGGAATTATAGATTTGGCAAAAGACCGTCAAACCCCTATTGCTGTTTCAACTATTACTTCTGCTGAAATTCAGGCAAAGGCAATTGGTAACGTAGAATTTCCAGAGGCTGTAAAAAGTACTCCGAGTGTTTACGTTTCCAACCAAGCAGGAGGTTTTGGAGATTCGCAAATGTTCTTGCGTGGTTTTGACCAAACAAATACTGCGTTCCTTTTGAACGGACAACCAATAAACGGAATGGAAGATGGAAAAATGTACTGGTCCAACTGGTCTGGTATGTCTGATGTCGCAAACGCTGTGCAAGTTCAGCGTGGTTTGGGATCTTCAAAATTGGCAATTTCATCAGTTGGGGGAACCGTAAACATCGTCTCTCGCGCCGCTGGCAGAAAAGAAGGTGGTTTTGCTCGTTTTATGACAGGTAACGATAGCTACTTTAAAGGAACTATAAGTTATGATTCTGGTCTTAAAGGAAAATGGGCCTACAGCTTTTTGTTAGACCATTGGCAAGCGCACAGAAAATACTCTGATGGTACTGCCGGTCAAGGGCAGAACTATTTTGTTGGGATAGGTTATGTGCCAAATGATAAGCACTCATTCAACTTCTTGTTGACTGGTGCGCCACAATGGCACGACCAGAACTTTTCTAAATCTTTGGAAGATTATGCACAGTATGGAAAACGTTACAATAACAACTCTGGTTTTTTAGATGGTGAAAGATATACTTTAAGAAGAAACTACTATCACAAACCAATCATTAACCTTAACTGGGATTGGGCCATAAGTGATAAAACAAACTTATCCTCTGTTGCATACGCATCTTTTGGTCGCGGTGGTGGAACAGGGCCTGCTGGTAGCTCACGAAACATTGTTCGCGAAAGTGATGGTGATATAAATTTTAACACCATCATGGAGAATAACATTGAAGGTGCCGAAAACGGAATTGGAAGCTATGGATCTGGTTCTCTTGCAAGAAGATCGTCCGTAAATAACCATAACTGGTTCGGGTTTCTTACAAATCTTGAAAGTGCAGTAAGTGATAACTTTACCTTCAACCTTGGTGTTGATACACGTTTCTATAAAGGAAGCCACTGGTACCAAATGAACAATCTTTTGGGTCTTCAAGGATATGCAGATAACTTTGGGTACGGTGATTCAAGAGATAGTGATTATGTAATCAGCGATACTTTTGAAGCTAATCCTTGGGCGGCTTTGTTCAATTCTGCTGATGAATCACAACGTTTTAACTTTGACTATTCAGAAAACATCAACTACATTGGAGGTTTTGGACAAGCTGAATACAAAACAGACCAATTTTCTGCTTTTGTACAAGGAGCTGTTTCAACCCAAAGCTACCAAAGAGAAGGTCGTGCCGAGGGCAATGAAGTAGAGGGCGTTAACGGTCTTGGAAAATCTGAAAAAGTTAACAAACTTGGTTATAACGTTAAAGGTGGAATGGGTTATACTTTTATTGAAAACAACACCATCTTCGCAAATGCAGGATACTACTCAAGACAACCTTTCTTAGATAACATTTTCACTGATATAAGAAATTCAAACTATATTCTTAAAGGCGAAAACGAAATTGACAACGAGGAAATTTTAGGTATTGAAGTAGGTTATAGACTTCGTGCAGGATCATTTAGTTTAGACCTAAACGGTTATTACACTAGTTGGGGCAATAGATTCCTTTCTGGAAGTTTTATTGAAGGAGATCCAAATTCATCAAACCCTATTGAGCAGGCTGATCGTTACCAAAGATTTACTGATATTACACAAGTTCACAAAGGATTTGAGTTTGAAGGAAAATACCGCTACTCAAGTGCCTTTATGCTTAGAGCTTTCGGAAGTATCGGAAACTGGAAGTATGACGGTGAAACACCTTTCCAAACAAGAGAAGATCAAACTAATACTCTATTGGAAGAAGGTACTGTTAACCTTAGCGGCACCAAAGTTGGTAATGCACCACAAACTTCTTTCGGTTTTGGTTTCAAATACAACATTTTTGGCGGTTTAAGCGTAGATGCTGATTATAATATTTATACAGATCTTTATGGATTTGTTGATGCAGAAGATGTAGTAGATGCTTCAATAGCTGGAGTTGAATACCAAGCAGAGCGTTTGCCGGCATACAGTGTTTTGGATGCAGGAATTACTTATAAGTTTAATTTTGGTGGACAAGACCTTACAATTAGAGCTAATTGTTACAACGCTACAAACGAAATGTATTTAAGCCAAAAAGACTCTTTCGGGTATTTTTATGGCAATGGAAGAACCTGGAACGCCAGTATCCGTTACGACTTCTAATAAAAGCTAAATTAGTTTATAAAATGCCCCAGCTTTTTGGGGCATTTTTTTTATGCAGAAACCGTATCTTTGAAAACACTATCGTAAAAAACAATGTTATGAATACAACCTTTCAATTTCTCCATTCTTATTGGGCATATTTAGTGCTTCTTATTGTTTTGCTTGCAACCATCAACGCACTGGCCGGGTTTTTCTCAAAAAGGGAATATGGCGCCAAAGATTTTAGAATTTCACTCTTTGCGCTCATTGTAACGCACATTCAATTGTTGATAGGTCTGATTTTATATTTTGTTTCGCCATTGGGTTTTCAGAATATTTCAAAAAGCGGAATGGGCGCAGTGATGAAAGATGCTACAGCCCGTCTTTACGCAGTTGAACATCCAACGGTTATGATTTTGACCGTAATTTTTATTACAATCGGTTATTCAAAACACAAAAAGAAACTGCTTTCCAATGGAAAATTTAAAACCTTAGCTATTTTTTATACCATCGCACTTGTATTAATGCTAAGTAGAATTCCGTGGAGCCAGTGGTTATAAAGCACTTCAAGATAAAAATCCTGCTGAAAAACACAGCAGGATTTTTTGTTTAAAAGAAAATCGGCTATGCTGTTTTTGTTTTTAAACGTTTGTGTGAAACAAAAATCAAGATGCCGATAAGCATAATTGAAACAATGGAAGCGTTCAGTGTACCAAGATCCAAGCCGCCTTTTGCTATGGGCTTGGTCAAAAAGTCGCCAAAAGTCGCTCCGAAAGGACGCGTGAATATAAAGGCAATCCAAAACAGTACAATTTGATTTATTTTCGTAAAATAATGCAGCAAGACTACAATCAAAATAATGCTTGCCGTTACCAATGCACCGTTCAAATAACTCAAGCCCACAACGTCACTGAGGTAATCTCCAAAGGCGGTCCCCAAACTGTTTGAAAACAAAATGGCAATCCAGTAAAAAACTTCCTTCTGCCTTTCAAAAATCGGGAACACGCTCAAGCTTTTGAATTTTTTATACCAAAGAAATAGTGTTAGTGCCAAACAGGCAAAAAGAACTATACTGCCAAGGGTATATCCTAAATTCAAGCTTCGATCCATAAAATCTGAAATCTCCGTTCCCAATGTTGTGGTCGCAATAATAACCAGCCAATAAAAAACGGGGATGTATTTTTTTGAATAAAGCTGAATCAAAAGAACAGTAAAAAAGAAAGCGGCGGTTATGCCAATTCCCACTGCATAGCCGAGGTTGAGGGTCATTGATAAAAAATCACCCAAAGTTTCACCTAGGGTTGTCGCAATGATTTTCATCAACCAGAAAATCAGCGTTATTTCTGCTACTTTATTTATGTTTTTCATGTCTTAGTTTTTAATTAAAGTTTACTAGAATTCCTGCCCCCAATTGTTTTCCATTATAAAAAGGGGCGACCATTGCAGTGGTTTGGTTTTCTTTCTTCGTGAAAATATATTTATCCATAAGCGGAAAAACCCAATAGGCAATTTTTGTAGTCAGGATTCCAATGCCAGCACCCATGGCCACATCGGTAAGCCAATGCTTATCGTTGTAGATTCTGAAAAACCCCGTTCCCGCTGCAACAGCATAGCCCGAGATTCCATACCAAATGGAAACATCTTTATATTCCTGCCACAAAAATTCCGCACAAGCAAAGGCCGTAGCGGTATGTCCGGATGGAAAGGAATTAAAACTACTTTTATCGGGTCGCTCAATACGTGTTGTTTTCTTCATTACAGTAACCCACGTTCCCATAAGCAGATAGGAAGTGCCCATAATAATGGTTCGGTCCTTAAAATTGTTCCTGCCTTCAATACCAAAAATATTTAGGCCATAAACCGCTACTGCTGGAGCGTATTGCGAAAAATCGTCTACGGTGAACCTATCGTCTATATCTTCCGTTACCTCTTCCCGAATATTGGCATTAAATCCTTTTAAACCATCGCTCTCAATACCAATAATTCCATAGGCCATCAGTGCGGAAGGGATGATCAACGCTTTATAGTCAAATTTTAAAACTTCTTTTTTTATAGGAACAATACTGTCCGTTTTCGTTACTTCCTGTGAAAATACGGTATTGACAGAAAGAAAAAGCAAAAGCGCTATGAGTTTGGATTTCATTGTTCCAGAAGTTTTAAAAAAAGGCAGCGCATTTTGAAGCACTGCCTTTTTGGTTATATCAATCCTTTGCATCATTATCGGTATCGTCATCCTGTAGCTCTTTTCCGTTCGCATCATAAAAAAACTCTTCTGAGCCTAAAAGCCTTTTCACTTCGATTTCATAGTACATTTTGCCTTCGGAAGTTTCTATTTTTGCAATAGCTTTCAAGTTATCGTCTTTATGGGAATTCGTAAAACTTTGCTTTGCTAATTCTGGTAATTCCTCATAAGTGATTACACGTTCGGTCTCTAGCCATTTCCCTGTGTTGGAAAAATTTGCGGAATATTTCACACCATTCATTGTAAACTCGGCTTCATATTCGTGATTGTTTTCTTTATACCAAGAAACCTTTGTGGCGTTTGTAAATTTTGTTTTGAAAGCGGAATCTACCGCAGCAGGCACTTTTTTCTGTGCACAACCTGTTGCGTTGGCACATATAATGGCCAAGGCAATTAAAAATATATTTTTCATTTTTTGCTTATTTTAAATTAATACTGATTGCTTCGTTTAAAAATAAAACGAATGCATTAAAAAATAAATCAAGCAGTTATTGGAGGGTGAAAAACTTTTGAAGTGAAATCGGAAACCAAAAGATTTTCAGAAGAATAGATGATTTCTTTTGGTTCAATATTTTGAAAAGTAGCCGTTTTTAAATGGAATGGCCTTATAAACTGGAATAGCGTTATTTGTAGATGGTTCTGCGTTTGAAACGGGGTGTGCGGTTTCTGCTCATCGCCGTTATCGTGTTTGTCGAACATCCCATCAAAATTCAATAGATGGTCTGTCACAAAATCGAACGCGGTCATATCTTTGTCTTCGTGTGTTTTGCAGTGACTATACATTTCGGGGAGATCAGGCAGTACGGCAAAATTCCCCATCGGCAAACAAAAAGTCCCCAATGTATAAAAATAAATGAAGAAAATTTTTAGCGTCTTTAACACGAATCTTTAACGTTTATAAACAGTTTTTATTGGGTAAGTAAAATAATAATTAGTTTTTAGTCTTTTCCTTTATGAGGTACATATATACCGGGAAGTGGTCGCTATACCCACCTGTAAAACCATTCGCAAAACTTCGGTATGGATAGCCTTTGTATTGCCCGCGGGGTGTTTCAAGGTAGTTCTTGTTATAAATGCCAGCCTTGTAAAAACGGTAACTGGAATAGTCTTTTTTTGTAAGTTCGGTAGAAATGATAATTTGATCGAAAAGGTTCCAGCCATCGCGATAGGCCAGCGTACCCAGTCCTTTTTTGTACATATCAACCATAGGGTCGTATAGCTCTTTCATTTTCATGCCTTCGCGTTCGCTCTTTACATTTAGCACATCTTTTACGCTGGGACTTGTAGGGTCGTCGTTTAAATCGCCCATGGTAATTATTTTTGCATACGGGTCTTCACTAAAAAGTGAGTCGATTATACGCTTATTCAATTGTGCTGCCTTTATACGCTTTGGTCTGCTACGGGCTTCACCACCACTTCGGGAAGGCCAATGGTTAACGATTACATGAATTTTTTCGCCATCCAGCATCCCGCTTACCAAAAGCTGGTCGCGGGTATATACCCGCTTGCTACGGTCTTGGTCGTCGTAAATCACCAACTCGTAGGGTTTATAGTTTGTAGGCGTAAAAACCCCTTTTTTGTATAGCAATGCCACATCGATACCACGCCTATCGGGACTGTCAAAATGGATAATCCCATAGTCTAAAGGCAACAGGGGTTCTTGGTTTGCTAAATCTTCCAGAACACGAAGGTTTTCTATTTCGCAAACGCCAATTATAACCGGCGAAGTACCCGTAACGTCCTTCCCAATTTCAGCAATAACCTTGGCCATGTTTGCAAGTTTGGCTTCGTAAATCTCTTTGGTCCAGTGGTCTTTCCCTTCTGGGGTACGATCATCATCAAAGGTTAAGGGATCGTCCTCGTAGTCAAAGAGGTTTTCAACATTATAAAATGCAATGGTATTTATTTTATACTGTTTCTCATTCTGACCGAAAGTTGCTGAAATGAAAAGTAAATAAATACCTATAAAATAAAGGGAAAATTTCATGGTAATGGCAAAAGTTAATTTTAAGTTATGTTTAACATTATGAAGTTTCAAAAGTAGCTATTTCATTTAAAAAATGTAGTTTTGCTCCGCATTTTAAAACAAAAATTATATTAAACCCTATTTATTGGAATGAACAAATTCTATTTTACAATTTACACAGTATTTTTGGTGGCCTTTTCGGCTTTTTCCCAAAATCCTGTTGTAATGGGAAAGGTACTCGATACCAACTCCAGCGAACCAATTCCGGATGTAAAAGTAAGCATCCAGAATACTATTTTCTATACCGTTACAAATGCAGAAGGAACATTTTCCTTTTCACAGGAAACTCTTCCACAGGGAGAGCAGGTTTTGGAAATTTCAAAAGATGGTTACACCAGCCTGAAAATTCCGGTGACTATCCAAAATGATATTCCAGTTAACTTAAAACCTATTCTTTTATCAGTTGATTTGTTAAAGGTTGAAGAACAGATCGGAATTATAAGTCTTTCAGATGAACAATTGGACGAAGACGAAGGAACCTCATTCAATGTTTCGGGTTTGCTCCAAGCTTCCAAAGATGTGTTTTTGAACGCAGCTTCTTATGATTTTAGCGCTACCTTTTTCCGCCCACGAGGTTACGATTCTGAAGATGGAAAAGTGCTTATCAACGGTTTGGAAATGAACAAGCTATATAATGGAAGGCCACAGTGGTCCAACTGGGGCGGCCTGAACGATGTGCAGCGCAACCAGATGTTCTCTATGGGTACTTCTGCAAACGAATACAACTTTGGGCACCTCGCGGGAACGACCAACATTATTATGCGGGCTTCACAATATCGCAAGGGAGGACGAATTTCTTATGCTTCTAGCAACCGAAGTTACCGTGGCCGCGTGATGGGCTCCTATAATAGTGGACAACTTCCAAGTGGCTGGGCATACTCAGTTTTGTTGGCAAGGCGTTTTGGTGAAGAAGGCTATAATGACGGAAGTCTTTATGATGCTAACTCTTTCTTTGCTTCCGTAGAAAAGAAGTTGAGCGACAAACACAGCTTAAACCTTACCGCTTTTTATACACCGAACCGTAGGGGTAAATCTTCAGCAAATACCCAAGAGGTTTACGACCTTAAAGGAACAAGATACAATAGCTATTGGGGGAAACAAGATGGTGAAATTCGCAACTCGCGGATCAAGGAAGTAAGTGAGCCTATCATCATGTTGAACCATTATTGGGACATTTCAGAAAAAACCCAGCTTAATACAAACGTTGGCTACCAGTTTGGAAAAATTGGAAATAGTCGTTTGGGATATGACAATGCGCCTAACCCAGATCCAAGTTATTACCAAAAGCTGCCGAGTTACTTTTTGGCAGATCCAAACGGGCCAAACTATGGGGGAGCATACCAAGCATATTCAGAGTTTGTGAACGATGGTCAAATTGACTGGCAAAACATTTATGAAACCAACCTTTTTTACGGTGGTACTTCACGTTATTATTTATATGAGGATAGAAATGACGATAAACAAATTTCTGCCAACACCATTTTAACTTCGCGGATAACGGACAATATTGACATTACTGCTTCCTTTAATTACCGAAACCTAAACTCCAACAATTTTGCAAATATGATTGATTTATTGGGCGGAAATGGGTATTTGGACATAGATACTTTCTCCCTTGGTGATGAAGCTCAAAACGATCTGAACAATCCAAACCGTGTGGTTGGTAAAGACGATATGTTTAAATATAACTATGAATTGGACGCTACCGATTACAGTGGTTTTGCACAAGCACAATTTTCATATTCAAAAGTTGACTTTTATGTTGCTGGAAAAGTTGGGAAGACCACGTATCAAAGAAATGGTCTATACAGAAATGGTAATTTCGCAGATAATTCCTTTGGAAAAAGCAAACAACTGGATTTTACTACATACGGTGCCAAAGCAGGAGGTACTTATAAAATATCTGGGAGACATGCTTTTGAAGTGAACACGGCATATTTCACTGATGCGCCAACCCTACGCAACTCTTTTTCAAATTCACGACAAAACAATGAAACGGTAAATGGCTTGACAGAAGAGAAAAACATAAGTGTTGACGGAAGCTACATTTTTCGTTCACCTATTGTTAAAGCGCGTTTAACTGGCTATTATACTTTAATGCAAGATGCTTCTGAGATTTCTTTCTATTATGCAGATGGTATTTCAGTTCAAGGGGCTGATAGAGCAGTAGAGAACAGTTTCATTCAAGAAATACTTACAGGTGTAAACAAAAAGAATATAGGAGCTGAATTGGGTATTGAAGCACAAGTAACCCCAACCATCAAGTTGAAAGGTGCTGCCGCTTATGGGCAGAACACATATGATAATAACCCGAACTTATATATTACTTCAGATTTTGGTGGAGCGCTTAATGCTGAAACGCTTCAAAGAATATCTTCAGTAGATTATGGTCCTTCATATTTAAAGGATTATAAAGTTGCTGGAGGCCCTCAACAGGCATACCAAATAGGGTTTGAATATCGCGATCCAGATTTCTGGTGGTTTGGAACTACAGCAAACTATTTTAGCAATGCCTATGTAGATGTTTCGCCACTTGCAAGAACCAAAAACTTTTATTTAGATACTGACGGAGTACCTTTCAATGATTATGATCCTGCTGTTGCAAGAGAATTGTTGAAACAAGAAAAATTTGACGACTATATGTTAGTAAACGTAGTAGGTGGAAAATCTTGGAAAATAAAAGATTACTACGTTGGTTTCTTTGCAACAGTAAATAACGTATTCGATAAAAAATATAAAACAGGCGGTTTTGAGCAGGGAAGAAATGCCAATTACAGAACTCTTTCCGAAGATGCCGCAAACGATACTCGTGTGTTTGGCCCAAAATACTGGTATGGTTACGGAACCACTTATTACCTAAACCTTTACGTTCGATTTTAATTAAGAAAAAGCATTAAATTTATATAAATATGAAAACTTTAAAAAACATAAAACTATTAAGCTTCCTATTCTTTTTAGGAATGATTGTTACTTCCTGTGTTCAGGATGATGATTACAGCATACCGGAAATTACTGCCTCTGAGCCAAACATAAACCCGAACGATATTCTAAGCATTGCTACCGTGAAAGATTTATATGGTGGTTTTGACCCTGTTGAAATTGAAGCTGGTGACGGCTCTACAAGAGATATTTATTTGGTAGGATACGTTGTTTCAAGTGATGAAACTGGAAATTTTTACAAAACATTGGTAATCCAGGATTCTCCTGAAAATCCAACTGCAGGGGTTTCAATCTCTACCAATTCCACAGATTTATACACCAAGTTTGAACCGGGCCGTAAAATTTATTTAAAAGTGAACGGTCTTTTCATCGGCGAATATGCTGGTTTGCCAACAATAGGTGTGCAGGACGGCGATGAAGTGGGAAGAATTGACGCTTTGGAATTTGAAAGCCGTATCCTCCGCTCTCTTGAAAGTCCTGAATTAGTTCCAACGGTTATTTCAGTGGCAGAAGCTAACAACCCTGCAAGGTTAAATACTTTGGTGAAATTTGAAAACGTACAGTTTCCAAACGGTCTTGCCGGCGTGGAGCATTATGGAAACCTAAACAATACTTTTGGTGTAAATAGAGCCGTTGAAAATTGTGAAGGTCAAACCGTTATTCTTAGAACAAGTGGTTTTGCAGATTTTAAAAACCTTACACTTCCAGAGGGTAATGGCACGTTAACAGCTGTTTTGAGCATTTTCAACAGTGATGTTCAATTGTTTATCAACGGTCCCGAGGATGTTGATATGACAGGTGAACGTTGCAGCAACGGTGGCCCTGGTGATGCTGTTGAATTACCTTTTTCACAGGATTTTGAAGGCCAATCAGCAGGAACTGGAATGACCGTTAACATTGAAGGTTGGACCAATGTGAATGTAAATACGGGTACACGTCTTTGGGAAGTAAGAGAGTTTAACAACAATAAATATGCACAAACTACTGCCTATAACTCTAATGAAAATCCTTACGAAGTTTGGTTGGTAACTCCAGGTTTGATATTGCCAAGCGGATCCACCCCAACTTTAAATTTTGACACCAATGATGGTTTTAATAATGGTGATGCTTTGACAGTGAAAGTTTCAACTGATTTTACGGGTGACGTTACTACTGCAACTTGGACCGACCTAAATGCTACAATTTCTACTGGAAACACAAGCGGTTACGGAAGCAGTTTTACCCCTTCAGGTGATGTAGATCTTTCTGCTTATGCTGGACAAGTTGTTTATATTGCATATCAATATGTAGGAGCTTCAAACGGAACAACTACCACTTATCAAATAGATAATGTTTCTGTTGTTGAGTAACTTCGGAAAGTTTATATAATTTTTTAAAACCGCCTCCTTTTGGAAGCGGTTTTTTTATTTCTTTTCTTTGAAATAATTTTTACCTAATTCTCACATTTCAAATGAATTCTGAAAGATTAAATTTTCGCCATTATACATTATCAGACTTTGATGATTATTTTAAATTGGTAAGTAATCCCGATGTTATGAAGATGATAACCGGACGGCCTCTTTTAGAAAACGAGGCCCGGGAACGTTTGCAAAAAATGATGAACATTAATCAAGAGAATCCTAATATAGGTCACTTTAAAGTATCATATAAATTTGACAGGAATTTTGTTGGACATTCAAAGCTAGTAATAACAGAAAAAAACGAAGCGGAAATTGGGTACGTTCTTATGCCAGAACATTGGAGAAAAGGATATGGCGATGAAATAGCCAAGACCTTGATAAATCTAGCAAAAGAAATTGATGAAATCCATACATTGATTGCTATTATAGATCCTGAAAATATAGGCTCTAAAAGAATCTTTGAAAAACAAGGTTTCCTATGGGATTATGATGGTGATTACATCGGGTTGCCAGCAGCGTACTATAAAATGAAACTAATAAGAAATAAAAAACCCTCACAAACCTAAGTATATAGGTGAGTAAGGGCTCTTTCTCTGGTTGGTTTTCCAGTTAAGCGTTTGTTTACTTTATTTTTTCACAATGATAAACTCAGAACGTCTGTTTTTGTGATATTGTTCGTCAGTACAATTATCGCCGCAATCCACTGCAGGTTTTGATTCCCCAAAACCTTTTCCGCTTATTCTGCTCTTGTCAATGCCTTTTGAAATAACATACTGAACGGTTGATTGGGCCCTTCTTTCGGAAAGCTCCAAGTTATAAGTATCTGAACCTCTGTTATCTGTATGGCTCTCCACATTAATTTCCATAGAAGGATATTTCTGCATCAATGCTACCAACTTATCGAGTTCAAAAGCCGCTTGGGGCTTAATGTTTGATTTGTCTAGGTCAAAAAGGATAGGGTTCAAAATAACTTTATCATCAACAATTATTGATTCAATAGGGCGCAACTCAATAGTTATGTTTTTCACATCATTTTTGGAAGCGCTTACCGTTACGGCATTGCTTTCAAAACCATCCTTAAAACCTTGAACTACATGCTTTTGGTTGCAAGCCGCCATTAGCGTGCCTTTTCCATTCATGTCAGTGGTTTCAGAATTTAGTTTGTTTTCCATACCGTCGTATAGATCCAATCGTGCAGAAGAAATAGTTTCCTTGGTGTATTCATTAATTACAATTGCGTTTATGGTAACATCACAGGATTCCATTTTTTTTATTTTATAAATATCATCGCTACCCTTTCCGCCTTTTCTGTTTGAAGAAACATAGCCTTCCATCGTAGCTGGATCATAAGAATACGCAAAATCATCCTCGCTACTGTTCACGCCAAGACCCAGGTTTTTGGCTTCGCCGAAACTATTTCCGCTTGCTTCCGCAGAGAAAACATCAAGTCCGCCCATTCCTAAATGCGCATCGCTACTGAAATAAAGCGTTCCGTTTGAATCTATATATGGAAAGCCTTCTTTTCCTTCGGTGTTGATGTTGCTTCCCAAATTTTCGGGACTCCCAAAAGAGCCGTCTTTTGAAATAGACACTTTATAAATATCAGCTTTACCCTTTCCGCCAGGGCGGTCGCTCGTGAAATATAAAGTATTTCCGTCAGGGCTTAAAGCAGGATGGCTGGTGGAATATTCGTGATCGTTAAAAGGTGCGGATTGCACATCTTTCCATTCGCCATCAATATTTTCGGCGTAATAAATATTTATCTGGTTGATGCCTTCTTCGTTCTTTTTGTATTTTCCGTTGTAATAATCGTTTCTATCAAAATACATTCGTTTTCCATCTGCGGTGATGGCTACGGTGCTTTCGTGATATTTCGTATTTACATCTCCTTTCAACAGGGCTTCATTTTTTTCAACACCACCAATTATGGAAGCTTTGTAAATATCCAAAAATGGTTCTTCGTTCCATCCGTATTTTTTACGGGCAGTATTTCTGGCAGAAGTAAAATAGAAATCGTTGCCCACGACCATTCCGCCAAAATCTGAATACTTAGAGTTCAAGGCGTCAAGGTTTGTAGCTGCAAACTTTTGAGCATTTTCGTCAATAATTTCCGGCAAATAGTCAGGATTCTTCATAAATGCCACTGCGCGAGAATCATTTGGTTTCATTCCGGCAAATTGCTTCATATAGGTATTGTAATCTCCAAATTTGCCATTTGCTTTTAAAGATTGTGCATAGTTATAAACCGTTTCAGGATCAACATCCTTCTTTTTTATTACTCTTTTGTAATAGGTTTCGGCTTTTTTGGTGTCGTTAATGAAGTAATAACTGTTTCCCAAACGTTCAAAAACGTAGGTACTGCCTTCGCCTTTTTTTAGTAGTTTTTGATAGGCTTCAGCGGCATCGGTATATTGCAGGCGATCGTAATATTGATCTGCCTTTTTAGTTTTACTGTTTTGTGCGAAAGCCGTTGTACTGCTTACCGCTATGAGTAAAAGGATTGTATATATCTTGTTCATCTTAAATGAAATTTGTTTGGTTATTAGAAGAATCTTGGTGAACGTAAAACACGTGGCTTAAAGAACAGATCGAATGTTAGCACTACTTCGTGCGAAGCTGGACCAACTGTTTTCAGGTCGGATGTTACATGGTCATAAGCATAGCCTACGCGGATGTTTGGGGTAATCTGGAACCCGACCAAACCGCTAAAGGAATCGTCCAGTCTGTAAGATGCCCCAAGTTCAAATCTGTCGTAAAATAGCGCATTCAGGTTTCCATCATAAGAAACGGGAGCGTCAAAGGCAGATTTCACCATTACGGAAGGCTTCAGTTTAAAGTTTTCAGAAACTTGGAATACATATCCTGCAGTTGCGAAATAGTGATTTGTTTCTGAACCGTATTTTATTCCGTTTTCGTCAAGGTGAACAGATTTCAACATATTCGGAACAGATAAACCTATGTAGAATTTTTCACCATAAAGAAAAGCACCCGCACCGATGTTTGGATAGGTCTTGTTTATGTCTTGTGAAAAGAAGGGGTCATTGGGGTCCTGCAATTCTAAAGTTGAAAGGCCCACATCGTGAAATGTTGCGCCGGCCTTAAGGCCCAAGGCAAGTTTTACAGTGCTTCCCAATTGAAGGGTATAGGAAAAGTCTGCAAACACATTGGTTTCTTTTACGGGGCCCAATTCATCTTTTATTGCGGAAAGACCGAGACCAATTTTATCACTTATTGGCGAATGTGCCGAAAAGGTAAAAGTAACGGGGTTGTCGTCCATTCCAGACCATTGGTTTCGGTATAGCGCGGTAAGCGAAAGGCTCTCCTTTGACCCCGCATAGGCAGGATTCACCACGTTCATATTGTACATGTATTGTGTGTACTGAGGGTCTTGCTGTGCCTGTGTATTCTGAAAGAGTAACACTGCCATCAATACTATTATGATATATATATGTTTTTTCATTTTTATCTTTTTGGTAGTTAGTGGTTTAGTTAGCTTTCTGGTTAAGATAAATCCAACCTGTGGCTTGCGAGCCATAGACAGCATCGTTTCCTGCAAGGTCAATTACATAGAAATACGTCCCGGTGGGTAGGTCGTTTCCATCATTGGTCTGCCCGCTCCATTGGTTGATGTAATTGTTCTGTTCATAAACCAATGTCCCCAATCTGTTAAAGATTTGAAGCTTATTGATTCCAGTTCTGTCGTTTAGGAAAGTAAGGTCCAAGGTGTCATTATAGCCATCTCCGTTTGGCGAAAGCCCTTCGGAAATTACACAGTTGCCAACATCGTACAAATTGACATCTACTGAATCAGTACCAGCGCATCCTCCCACTGAAATTACAACGGAATAGGTTTGAGTGCCCACTGTTCCTGTTTCAACCATAAAATTGAGCGTGCTGTTTGTTTCTCCGGTCAATAAAGTTCCGTTGAGATACCACTGATAGGTGGCGCCATCTTCAATTGTTGTGGCGGTTAATGTTTGTGGCTCGTTTGGACAGGTTAGAAAATCTTCACCAACGTTAACTTCAAGATCATCTCTATAGGAAACTGTTACTATATCTGATGCAGAACAGCTTCCAACAGTTGCGGTTACAGTATAAGTGCCAATTTCAGTAATTATTAACGTAGAATCGGTCTCGCCAGCTATTATATTTCCATCAAGGCTCCACTCGTAAGTTGCATCTGGATTTTGAACTGAAAGCATTGCCTCCAAAACAACTTGAGAGTCGAAACAGGTCTGGAAGTCATCGTTAACGGTTACTTCTATATTTCCTAAACTCACCGTAACACTGTCTGTAGTACTACAGGATTCAACAGTCGCCGTAACGGAATAGGCTCCAGGTTGTGTAATATCCAAGGTTTGGTTTGTTTCGCCAGCAAGAACAACACCGTTCATGCGCCATTCATAGGTTGCTAAAGTTGGGTCAAAATCTATTGCTTCTGCAGTAATTGTAACGGGTACTTCAAAGCAAGAAGTAAAATCATCACCCAATGAAACCTGAAGTTCTTTTTGCGAGATGGTTACTTCATCTGTAGTAATACAACTTCCTAAAGTAACGGTTACGGAATAAACCCCATATTGAGCAGCAATAAGGGTTTGGTTAGTTTCGCCAGCAATAACAACACCATCTATGCTCCATTCATAGGTGGCTAGGGTTGGGTCATAGTTTATTGCTTCAGCGGTAAGGGTTTCAGGTGTTTCAAAGCAAGTAGTAAAATCATCGCCCAATGAAACTTGAAGATCTTGTTGCGAAATGGTTACTTCATCAGTAGCTGGACATCCAGCCACAGAAACAATAACGCTATAAACCCCATATTGAGTAGCATTGAGGGTTGGATTAATTTCTCCAGCCAGCAAAACGCCGTCCAAACTCCATTCATAAGTAGCATCTGCAGGGTTGTAATTGGAAGGGGAAGCATCTAAAACAACGGGTTCATAGAAGCAAGCTTCAACGTTATCTCCCAATTCAATCAGAGGGATTTCATTAAAGTTTATAACTACGGAAGCAGTAATGGAGCAAGTGCCGATAGTAACTTCCACAGTATAGGTTCCGGAAGTTGTTACGGTAATGGTCTGTGTAGTTTCACCTGTGTTCCACAAAAAAGTAGCATCAGCGGGGTTTCCTCCGGTTATTTCAGCAGTGATATCATAGCTTTGTGCTTCACAAAGTTCCTGGTCACCACCAAGATCTACTGTAAAGGAGCCTATTCTAGTGACGGTAACATCATCTGTTTCTGTAATAACATCGCCATTACAATTTGTGTAAACAGCTTGGGCGGTATAAACGGTTGATGTTTCTGTTGGACAAACGTTGATAGTAGGATCGGTGCCAATAACTGTACCACTGGAATCCAGCCAAGAGAAAACAACGTTTGATGCGCCATTGGGCGTAAAGCGCCAAGCTTCGTTAAATGCTGCCCAATCTCCAGTGTTTCTTCCTGGAGCGGTATAGCCTATAGTGCCGTTCTGGTTTTGGATTCCTAAGACGGCGTTTCCATCATTCCAGGTACAACCGCTAGGTCTATCTTGCACATAGACTTCCACCACATTGGTTGTTTCATAAATAACTATTTGGGAAGTAAGTGAAAGATTGGGACAGGCTGACCCATAGTAAGGAATGTTAGGAAAGTTAACTACCATAGTCCGGCAAGGAGATTCTCCAAAAACAGTCCAGTTTATAATACCAGAGCCGCCTACTGATGGGTCTACATCCATATAAGGGCCAAAGATAGTTGTTAAAAATAAGTTGGGATTGGGAATTGAATCATCAAAAGACCAATCACAATAACCGCTTGGTGGATTGTTTGCCAAATCAAATGAAACTACTGCATTAGAGCCAATAACCATTTGGGTATAGGTTTGTCCAAAAAAGCAGAAATCAAAAGGTAATTGAATGGCATCAGACCAAATGTCATCAGTATTTACAGATACAGGAGTTCCTCCCGTAAATGGAAAAGGTGGGGCATATGGAATTGAAGAAACAGCATAACTGGAGGTTTCTCCAGTGTCAAGATAACTTGCTGTAAGATTCGTGCAAGGTTCACCACAATCCAGTTCTACATCATCCCCGGCATATACGTTTGGGCATCCCGGCCCTTGCGAAAATGCATTAAAAGAAAGTAAAAGGAAACTAAAAAGTGTTAGTGTTTGCGATCTAAAGTTGACTTTAAAAAAATGATGGCAACTTTGTAAATAGAGAGGTAGTTTTTTATTCATAAAGTTTTTTGTTGGTTGTTATTACATGGCATTAAGCGTTAACTTTTTTTTAACAGCGAAATATATGAATTTTCTAAGGAATACCTTTTCATTTTTTTCAGTTTGAACAAAAAAGGCTTTTAAGTCTTAAATTGCAATAGTAAATTGGCCATAAGGAGCTAGAGGTCTCAACATGTGTTTTGTACATTTGTGGAAATATTGATACTTAAAATATATTGTAACTTAAGAATAGATGACTACAACTACTTAGAGTTTTATTATGATTGAACCAACGGATATATCTTATGAAAAGGCGGTTTTAATTGGATTGATAACCCAATATCAAGACGAGGAAAAATCCAACGAATATCTGGACGAACTTGAGTTTTTGGCCTATACGGCAGGAGGCGAAGTGCTAAAACGCTTTACCCAAAAAATGGACGTGCCCAATCCGAAAACTTTTATTGGTACCGGAAAATTGGAGGAAGTGAAAAATTTTATAGAGGAAAACGAGGTTGGAGTGGTAATTTTTGATGATGAACTTTCGCCGTCGCAACAAAAAAACATCCAGCGAGAGTTGGACTGCAAAGTCTTGGACCGCACCAATTTGATTTTGGATATTTTCGCACAAAGAGCGCAAACAAGCTATGCCCGAACACAGGTAGAACTTGCACAATATCAATATTTATTGCCACGGCTTGCAGGAATGTGGACCCACTTAGAGCGACAGCGTGGAGGTATCGGGATGCGCGGTCCGGGGGAAACGGAGATTGAAACGGATAGACGAATTGTGCGTGACCGGATAGCTTTGCTAAAGGAAAAATTAAAAAGGATTGACCGCCAAATGGATGTGCAACGTGGCAATCGCGGGTCACTGGTGCGCGTAGCTTTGGTTGGTTACACAAACGTTGGCAAATCTACTTTGATGAACGTAATTAGCAAGAGTGATGTTTTTGCAGAAAACAAGCTTTTTGCAACACTTGATACAACCGTTCGGAAAGTTGTTATTGGGAATCTTCCCTTTTTGCTTACGGATACAGTGGGTTTCATCAGAAAACTGCCAACGCAACTTGTTGAATCTTTCAAAAGTACGCTGGATGAGGTGCGCGAAGCAGATTTGTTGTTGCACGTTGTGGATATTAGCCATCCGTCCTTTGAACACCATATTGATTCTGTAGATAAAATTCTTAAAGAAATTGGGAGTGCAGACAAACCAACGATTATGGTTTTCAACAAAATTGACGCTTATAAAGCTGAGAAAATTGAAG
>JAGQYY010000020.1 GCA_020435825.1 Aequorivita sp. | reverse complement strand
GAATATTTTGTAGTCGAGAAACGCTTCGGGCCTTACACACTTTGGCATCGCAAACATTTTATAAAAGAAATTGACGGCGGACTTTCAACTTTAAACATCAATTAAATTGGCTGAAAAAGTAAACATTTTTTGGTTTCGGAGAGATCTGCGCTTGGACGATAACGTAGGTTTTTACAAGGCGCTCCATGGAAAATTTCCTGTGCTTCCCCTATTTATATTTGATACAGAAATACTGAACGATCTTCCAAAAGACGACGCCCGCGTGACCTTTATTTTTGAAACGCTACAAAAAATGCGCGATGAATTGCAGGAATACGGAAGTAGTCTTGCAATATATCACGGCAAGCCACAGGAAGTTTTTAATAAAGTGATTTCAGAATTTGAAGTTCAAAACGTAATAACCAATCACGATTATGAACCTTATGCAAAAAAACGCGATGCGCAAATTGAAAAACTACTCGCCGAAAAAAAAATAGGTTTTTACTCTTTCAAAGACCAAGTTATTTTCGAGAAAGACGAAATAGTGAAAGACGATGGCGATCCATATATTGTTTACACACCATATATGAAGAAGTGGATGGAAAAATTTAAAAAGGAATATGATGTAAAGATTTACTACACCCGTGAGTTTCTTAAAAATCTGTATAAAAATTCACGCTTGCCTAATCTATCGCTATGTGATATTGGCTTTGAAAAATCCAAAATTGGAATTCCCGATTATGATGTTACCCCAACAACCATCCAGGAATACGAAAAACGGCGAAATTTTCCGGCAGAGGATGCAACTTCACATTTAGGCCCACACCTTCGTTTTGGCACCGTTAGTATTCGCAAAATAATTAAAAAAGCAACTGTGGAAAAGAACAAGGTTTTTTGGCAGGAACTTATTTGGCGTGAATTCTTTATGCAAATTCTATGGCATTTCCCGGAAACAGTTGAAAATGCTTTTAAGAAGAAATATGACCGCATAGAATGGCGTAACAATGAAGAAGAATTTAAAATGTGGAAAGAAGGGAAGACTGGTTATCCCTTAGTTGACGCGGGAATGCGCCAACTGAATGAAACAGGCTATATGCACAACCGCGTGCGAATGGTCGTCGCAAGTTTTCTATGTAAGCATCTTTTAATAGATTGGCGCTGGGGCGAAGCCTATTTTGCCGAAAAGCTACTTGATTACGAAATGGCAAGCAACGTGGGCAATTGGCAATGGGCAGCTGGAAGTGGCGTTGATGCAGCTCCGTATTTCAGAATCTTTAATCCAACTACACAGATTGAAAAGTTTGATAAAGGTTACAGATATATTAAAAAATATGTTCCAGAATATGGAACAAAAAATTATCCCGAAAAAATAGTTGACCACAAAGAAGCACGTGAAAGATGCTTTCAAATTTATAAAGAAGCAGTTTCTTAAAATTTGTTAATTTATGTACGATTATTCCTAATTTTCGTATTATATCGATAAAATGTGTAGTTTTATCGATATTTTTAAAACAATTTTACAAACCCCAATTGTAAATCTATGGAAACCTACAAGAATATATTCACCAATGGTGAAGTTATTGTTACCTATGAACCTAGTCTTTGTATTCATGCTGAAGCCTGTGCAAAAGGTCTTTCTTCAGTATTCAAAACTTCAGTCATTCCCTGGATTGATTTAGAAGGAGCTACTACAAAAAAAATCATTTCACAGGTAAAAAAATGTCCATCAGGAGCACTCTCATGTTCTAAAGTAGTAACTAGGGAGTTTGTTAAAGATTTTGTAATTTGAAGTGAAATTTGGGCGGTTGTGCACATTTTTTTCTACTCTTGCACTGTTAAATAAAGCATCCAACAAACCTGAAGCCATGAAGAAGATTTTAGCACTAATCCTTCCCCTATTCTTTTTTAGCCTGACAATTACAGCACAGGATTCAATTCAAGTAAATAAAAACACACTAAATGACCAGATGACTGAGGCTTTTGACAAGAGCAACAGTTATCAAGAATATAAGGTTGTTAAAAAAAAACAATTAGCTACTTTAAGGCGAAATATTTTAGACTCCGTTTCTACTTTACAAAAGAAAATTGCCCTAATGGAAAGCGAGGTATCCCAAGAAAGAATTGCTGTTGATTCCCTTGCGCAAAACCTAAAGAACACACAACAAAACCTCATTAAGGCTAAAGAGAAAGAAGATGGGATTGAAGTGTTTGGCATTCTAACATCCAAAGCTACCTACAATGCTATCATGTGGGGTATAATATCAATTTTATTGCTAATAAGTGGATTTTTATTCTACAGATTTCTAAACAGTCACAAAATCACAAATGCCGCACAATTGAAAATGGCGGAGATGGAAATTGAACTGGAAGATTACCGCAGAAACAGTTTAGAGCGCGAGCAAAAGCTACGAAGAAAACTACAGGACGAAATCAACAAAAACCGTAAAGCTTAAAATTTACTAAGGTTCTGTTCTTGTAATTTTTGCGCCAATGGCACGAAGCCGTTCATCAATATTTTCATAACCACGATCAATCTGCTCAATATTGTGGATGGTGCTTATACCTTCTGCTGACAGTGCTGCAATCAACAATGAAATACCAGCCCTAATATCTGGTGAAACCATTGTTGTGGCTTTAAGATTAGATTGAAAGTTATGGCCAATAACCGTTGCTCGGTGCGGATCGCAAAGAATGATTTTTGCACCCATATCTATCAACTTATCGACAAAAAACAAACGGCTTTCAAACATTTTTTGGTGAATGAGCACACTTCCCTTTGCTTGTGTACAAACTACAAGAACAATACTTAATAAATCTGGGGTAAAGCCAGGCCAAGGTGCATCTGCTACGGTTAGTATGGAACCGTCTATATAGCCTTGTATTTCGTATTCCTTTTGTGAGGGAATATGAATATCATCGCCCTTCTTGTTCAGTTTAATCCCCAGTTTTCTGAAGGTTTCCGGAATTAGCCCTAAATTTTCCCAGCTTACATTTTTAATAGTTATTTCGCTATGGGTCATCGCAGCCAAACCAATCCAACTTCCAATTTCAATCATATCTGGCAAAACCCTGTGCTTACAGCCACCGAGGTCTTCAACGCCTTCAATAATAAGTAAGTTAGAGCCAACACCTGATATTTTAGCACCCATAGCATTCAGCATTTTGCAAAGTTGCTGAATATAGGGCTCACAAGCTGCGTTATAAATGGTAGTTTTCCCTTTAGCTAAAACTGCAGCCATCAAGATGTTTGCAGTTCCCGTTACTGAGGCTTGGTCCAAAAGCATATAAGCTCCTTTTAAACCTTTGGGCGCCTCAACACCGTAAAAACGTTCTTCTTTATTATATCGGAATTTTGCACCTAGCTTTATAAAACCTTCAAAATGCGTGTCCAGTCTTCTTCTTCCAATTTTATCGCCGCCAGGTCTCGGAATATAACCTTTTCCAAATCTTGCCAACAAAGGCCCAACAATCATGATGGAACCACGTAATGAGCTGCCTTCCTGCTTGAAAAGTTCAGATTCTAGGTAATTAAGATTGATATCGTCAGCCGTGAAAGCATATTTGCCCTTTCCAAGTTTTTGGATTTTCACGCCTAGGTTTTCTAAAATTTTTATCAGTTTATTGACGTCTAGTATATCTGGAATATTCTCGATAATAACTTTTTCCGGAGTCAATAATACTGCACAAAGAATTTGTAAGGCTTCGTTTTTGGCACCTTGTGGCGTGATTTCACCTTTAAGTTTATGCCCGCCCTCTATTTGAAAAGTTCCCATAAAATAATGGTTGGAATTTTAATAACGTTTGCGGTTGCGGTTATTGTTTGACTTGTAATTTTTCTTTCCGGAAGTATTTGTGTTAAAACGCTTTTTGTTTTTCAACAAATTGGAAGCATCGCTCAAATCTTCATCGCTATTTTTTAGATTGATTTTTCCATCGGAAAGCTCAAAAAGGTGTTCGAAAATTACATCGTCTTCCACGGTGTCTTTGTTCCAATTTAGGAAGCATTTTTTCATGTGGTTCGCAATGGTAAGAATAAGTCCTTCTTTTTTATCGCCTTCTTCCCAACTGCATGCCACATCAATCATCCTTTTGATATTATTGCCATAAAAACGGTATTTAGGATGGTTCTGCGGATATTTCAATGGCTCTGGACGCTCCATTAATTCTTCACGAGAAGGAATTGGAAAAGGGGAATCTACATCAAGTTTAAAATCTGAGATAATAAAAAGCTGATCCCAAAGCATTGGCTGAAAATCTGGAACATCGCGAAGGTGCGGGTTTAGGTTGCCCATTACCGCTATTATGCTTTTGGCAATTTTATTGCGCTCATCTCTGTCTTCTGTGGCGATTGCTTGATCTACCATTTTTTGAATATGGCGGCCGTATTCGGGAATAATCAATTTTGGGCGCTCTGTATTATACTCTATTTGTGCTACTTCTCGTATCAAAATGTTTTTATTAAGGAAAGAAAATTAGTGTATTCGGAAAGATTGAAAATCATTTCATACGCAAAATACTAAAATTATAGCGATATGACGCCTTCAATGTTAGAAACTTCAAGATATTTTTTAACCACATCATCCGGAGCATCCATTGTAACTTTAATAGAAACACTGGAATAAGTTCCTTTTGATGAATCCCTGGTGTTTATAACAGCATCCGTACCATCAAAAATCCGCTCTATTTCAGCTATTTTTTCTAAACTAGCGGGCACAATGAATTTAAAAAGATATGGTGATGGCCAGGTGGTATCTTCTTCAAGTTGTTTTTTTAATCGCTCGTAAAATTCTGCGGTATTTTTGTCTTGATCCATGAAATTATAAATAGCTGTGTAAGCAACAAAGATACACTTTCACCACAAATATTTATTTACTTACTTTGTATAAAATTGAAACTTTTGAAAACGAAAAGAATTGTAATCACTGGCGGGCCGGGTTCAGGAAAAACAGCACTTATAACTTATTTGGAACAAGAAGGCTACGCCGTTATGCACGAAATTTCAAGGGATGTTATCTTGGAAGCGCAAAAGGAAGGCATTGAGCAACTATTTCTAGAAAATCCAATCCTTTTCAGTGAAAAATTGCTGGAAGGACGACTGAAACAATTTCACGAAGGAAAAAACTGTGCAGCCCCAATTCTTTTTTATGACCGTGGAATGCCAGACGTTACGGCCTATATGGATTTTGTAAACACCCATTATCCCAAAAAATTTTCAAAAACCTGCCTTGGGCATAAATATGATGAAGTCTTCGTACTTCCGCCGTGGGAAGAAATATACAAACAAGACAACGAGCGCTATGAATCTTTTGAGCAAGCTGAAAAAATCTTTCATTTCTTAAAAAAAGGATACGAAAGCTATGGCTACAAAATTCGTGAGGTGCCCGTGGGCACTATTAAAGAACGCGTTCAATTCATAACAAACACCATTAAGTTAATAGCAATTTGACAAATGTCCGCGATATCCTGACCAAATACTGGGGCTATACTTCCTTTAAACCGATGCAGGAAGAAATAATCAATTCAGTAATGAACGGAAAGGACACTGTGGCTCTTTTGCCAACAGGCGGCGGAAAATCATTGTGTTTTCAGGTTCCCGCGTTGGCTATGGAAGGTATTTGCATTGTTGTTTCGCCTTTGGTGGCGTTGATGGGCGACCAAGTTAATGCGCTGGGAGAACGGGGCATTAAAGCGTTAAACCTGAAAGGCGGAATTTCTTTTGATGAATTAAATACACTACTGGACAATACACTTTACGGAAATTATAAATTTCTATACCTATCTCCCGAACGACTTCAACAAGAAATAGTTCAAAATTACATCAAGCAGATGAACGTGAATTTGATTGCAGTTGATGAAGCACATTGTATTTCACAATGGGGAAATGATTTTCGGCCAGCATACAAAAACATCACTTTGCTTCGGGAAATACATCCGTTAGTTCCAATAATTGCACTTACCGCAACTGCCACTCCCGAGGTCCTGGAAGACACCATTTCTGAATTAAAAATGGAACTTCCAGCTGTTTTCAGAAATTCATTTGTTCGCGAAAATCTTTCTTATCAAGTTTTTAAGGAGGAAGACAAACTGTATAAAACTGAACAACTTCTTAAAACAAACAAAGGTTCGGCAATAGTTTATGTAAGAAGCAGAAAAAGCTCTATTGAAATAAGCGAACAACTAAACAGTTTGGGAATTTCTGCCAGTTTTTATCACGGTGGAATTTCAACAAAGGAAAAAGCACAAAAACTTCAGTCGTGGCGAAGTGGAACTTTTTCAACAATGGTCGCTACAAATGCTTTCGGAATGGGCATTGACCACCCTAATGTTCGCTATGTAATTCATCTTCAAATTCCAGAAAGTTTGGAAAGCTATTTTCAGGAAGCGGGACGCGCGGGTCGTGATGGCGAATATGCCGCAGCGGTGCTCCTTTATAATGTGTATGATAAAATATATGTGAAGCAGCAATATGTGGAATCATTGCCTACTACTTCCGATTTAAAAAAAATATACCGCACATTAAACAACTATTTTCAAATTCCTTACGGGGAAGGTGAGTTCACCAAGCACAATTTTGATTTTTCTGAATTTTGCAAAACCTACAATCTCAACACATTACCCACATACAATGCGCTCAATAGTTTGGACCGCTTAAGTATTATTCAGCTTTCGCAAGAATTCGGCAGGAAATCAATTGTTCAGTTTTTAATTTCTTCGGAAGAAGTGCTGCTCTATTTTGAAAAAGACGTAACAGCTTCCGTTGTCGGAAAAACCATCCTGAGGATTTACGGTGGAATATTTGAAATGCCCACTGCAATCAATTTAGATGTAATCACCTCAAAAACTGGGCAGTCTATTGAAACCGTTATTGCCGTTCTTAAAAAGATGGAACGCGACCATGTGGTTGAAATGGCACTGCAGATAACCGATGCCACGCTCACCTTTCTTGTTCCCCGCGAAGATGAAAAAACCATAAATGTAATTTCACGCGAAATAGAAGCTCTGAATAGAAAAAAGACTGCACAGGTAGATTCCGTTCTGAATTATATTGCGAATACCAAAACTTGCCGAAGCGTGCAGTTGGTTTCTTATTTTGGCGAAACAACTGCAAGCAAATGCGGAATTTGTTCAGTTTGCAAAACACAAAATTCCATGTTGCCGAATAGAGAAATAGAACATCTTGCCAAAAAAATCCTTGCAGTGCTTGAAAGCGGTGATTTAAGTTCTCGGGAGATTTCAGAAAAACTTACTTTTGCGGAAGCCGATATTTTGAAGGTGCTCCGTTTGTTGATAGACGCCGATAAGATAAAAATCAATCCAAAAAAACAATATTATTTAAACTAAAAAAATGCAGAACGATTTGAGAATAGTATTTATGGGAACTCCAGATTTTGCTGTGGGAATTCTAAAAGATATGATTGAAGCAGGTAAAAATATTGTGGGAGTAATCACAGCACCGGATAGACCAGCTGGCCGTGGCAGAAAATTAATGGGTTCGGCGGTAAAGGAATATGCACTTTCACAAAATTTGAAAATTCTTCAACCTATAAACTTGAAAGACGAATCATTTCTGAAAGAATTAGAAGAATTAAACGCCAATCTTCAAGTTGTAGTTGCTTTCCGGATGCTCCCAAAAGTGGTTTGGCAAATGCCCAAATTGGGAACTTTTAACCTTCACGCATCGCTACTTCCACAATATAGAGGTGCGGCACCTATAAATTGGGCCATTATTAATAATGAAGAGAAGACGGGCGTTACCACCTTTTTTATTGACGAAAAGATTGATACTGGTTCCATAATAGCAAATAAAGAAGTATTAATAGAAAAAGGGGAGACTGCGGAAACACTTCACGATAAGTTGATGCAAAAAGGAAGTGAGCTTGTCTTAGAGACCCTCAACCTAATTGAAACGGGGAAGGCAGCCCCAAAACCGCAACCTGAAAGCAATACATTAAAAGATGCGCCAAAACTTACTTCAGAAAATACACGAATAGACTGGAAAAAACCTGGAGAGGATATTGATGCTTTTATTCGCGGGCTTTCCCCCTATCCAGTGGCCTGGTCAACACTCCACAATAATAAGGAAGAATTAAAAGTAAAAATTTATAGAGCCAATTTTGAAAAGAACGATCACAATTTTAAACCGGGAACTATAAAAACTTCAAAAAAGGAACTGAAAGTAGCCTGTTTAGATGGGTATATTATTATAAAGGAAATACAACTACCCGGAAAACGGAAAATGGATGTGTTTTCACTCTTGAACGGGTATTCTTTTGATGAGGATTCCAAACTATCGTAAACCCTTGCCAGTACTGATTTCATTAAAAACCCAAAAAAAGGGATAGGTTTATTAACAAACGGCCTAAGTTATCAACAAAAATAGGGATTTACTGCGCCGTTACTTGCCTGAACGGATATTCCTGTTAAATTTGTAGGGCAATTAATCGAAGTTTAACCAACAATTTAATTTAAAAAAATTATGAACAAATCAGATTTAATCGATGCAATGGCAGCTGATGCCGGAATTACAAAAGCTGCTGCTAAGAAATCTTTAGAGTCTTTCTTGGGCAACGTTCAAAAGTCCCTTAAAAAAGGTAACAGAGTATCACTTGTAGGATTCGGATCTTGGTCAGTATCAAAAAGAGCTGCCAGAGAAGGTAGAAACCCTCAAACTGGTAAAACCATTAAAATTGCTGCTAAAAAAGTAGTAAAATTCAAAGCTGGTTCAGATTTACAAAACAGCGTAAACTAATTGTAAATAATATTTTACAAAACAAGAATCCTTCTTACAATTAATTTGGAAAGAAGGATTTTTTATTGCGCTGAAATTGAGTTAATTATTGAAATTTTAAAAATTTGCGATTTTAATACAGAATATTTATCCTAAACATCGATTTGGTAATTTTTTGGTAATCTTAAATTTAATACTTAGATTTATTTGACCAAAAAAACTATATGACCACTTTAAAACCTGCCAAAGGCCTGTTATTGGTTGCCGAACCTTCTATTATTGGAGATGTTTCCTTTAACCGATCTGTAGTGCTTTTGGCCGAATATAATGAAAATGGCTCTGTTGGGTTTATATTAAACAAACCGCTAGAGTATAAACTTCGAGACTTCGTTCCAGAGGTGAATTCCAAACTTCCTGTTTATAACGGTGGCCCTGTAGAACAGGACAATCTTTATTTTATACACTGCATTCCAGAAATTATTCCAGACAGTATTGAAATTTCCAACGGAATCTATTGGGGTGGCGATTTTAGCGCCATTATTGATTTGCTTAAGGAAGACAAGTTGAAAAAAGACCAAATTCGTTTTTTCTTAGGTTATTCTGGTTGGGAAAGCGAACAATTAGAACAGGAACTGGAAGTGAATAGCTGGGTTGTGGTGCCAAACAACTACAACAACACTATCATAGGGAAAAGCAACATTAACTTTTGGAAAGAAAAAATGATTGAATTTGGAGGAGATTATGTCCTGTGGTCAAATGCCCCAGAGAACCCAAGTTTCAATTAATCCATCCTTACTTTTAAATTCAATTTTGGCAATAACTGTTTAGCCACTTCATTTGTAAATTCCTTTTTTCTATATTTTGTAATAGATACAATGCCGTTAATTGTATTAGTAATAAAAATTTCATCTGCCTTTTGAAGTTCAAAAGGAGAAACAGACGCCTCTTCAATTGTGAAATCTTGCATCTTTTTGATAATTGAAATCAGTTGTTTCCGAAGGATTCCGTTGAGACAGCCATCCGTCAATGGCGGTGTTTTAATATTATTTCCAGAAACCGTGAAGATATTACCATTCAGCGCTTCTACCACTTGCTTATTTTCATTCAACAGCAAACAGTTTTGATAATCATTTTCTTTTGCGAAAATGCTTCCCAAAACATTTATAAGCCGGTTATTGGTTTTTAGGGTTGAGAGCAACCCAGAAATAATGTAATGATCTTTAAAAAGTTCAACTTCACAGGCCGTTTCATATAGAACATAAAAAGGTGTATCAATTTTTTCATAGGAAATTACATATTCAACATCATTGGTAATTGGGGTGTATTTTCCTCCGGTTTTGCGCCACACGAGCAGTTTTACACGAAATGAAAACTCTTCTTCTTCTAATGGGTCGATAGTCCTTAAAATTTCTTGCTCCAAAAATTCCATTGTAAAGTCCATGGGAATTTCCATCCGAAGTATTCTCAAGGAAGCCATTAACCGAAAATAATGGTCTTCCCAAAAATATATTTTTCTTCCTGAACAGCGTAAGGTTTCAAAAACAGCATCGCCATAATTCAGTCCTCTATTTGCTATTGCGATAGCTGCCTTTTCTTTTGCTATCAGCGTTCCGTTTAAATTCACCATAAAAAAACCGTCCTTTTCTATTGGACGGTGCAAAGGTATTATATTTTAAAGGGATTTTAGGCTGAACCCAAAATTGACTTTAAGTTTGAAATCATATTTTCCCAAAGCATTTTCCCTTCTTCAATTTCATCTTCTTCAGCAAAATCAGTTACCATTAAAGAAACGTCTTTAGTTATCTCATCAACCTGAATGCGAAGTTCGAAATAAAACTCCTCGCCTTCGTCTTCAACCCATCTAAATTTAATGCGTTCCGGGCTTTTTTTGCTTAGTAGTTTGGCGCGTTCTTCACTTTGGGACCAAATAAAAGTGTAGTACTCGCCTCTTGAATTTACGTTGTCTGCATACCATTCGGAAAGCCCCGAAGGTGTTGATATATACTGGTATAAAAGTGAAGGGGAAACCTGAATGGGGAATTCCATTTCATATTTTATTTTGTCGTCCATAGCTTAGTGTTAGTTGACGCCCAATATATAGATATTAATTTTAACCTCAAATTAAAGATTTAAAAAAATTTCTTTTTAAAGGAACATATAGCCAGATAAAATAATTTAAATAAAAACAGAAGCTAATAGTTGTGACAGATAATTTTGTTTTTATCTTTGCACCCGCTTAAGCATAAAGTTTTGGCAAAAATATGGCGAGGTAGCTCAGCTGGTTAGAGCGTCGGATTCATAACCCGGAGGTCGCGAGTTCAAGTCTCGCTCTCGCTACAAAAAAACCCTTCATTTTTGAAGGGTTTTTTTGTAGCTCATATTTTTTAAAAAAAACTTGCGGATATGGCGATAATTCTTACATTTGTTAAAAATGAGTTAATAAAATATTGGGGTACAGCATTGTATAGGATATAGAAAGGGTTATTTTTACAGCTTAACCCTAAAACCTTTATAATGAAAAAGTATTTTTTTGCATTTTTAATGCTAGCCAGTATAGCCATTAGCTGTACCCCAGAAAGCCAAATTAGTGATGAGCAACAAATCGAAAAACACAAAGTTTGCCCCCCAAGCGACAGAAACTGTAATGGGATTCCAGACCACCTGGAGCCAGCGGATTAATTTTTATCTAATATTTTTATGTGTGGTGGCTGTATTATCGCCCTTTCTGCACGTTCTATATTTAACCGAAGATAAAGAAGGCATATTTGGTTTCGCTTATATGTCTTCTTTTATGTTTTCTATAAGTCTCCCGCTAATGTCTATTAGTTCTGGATTAATTATAAAATTTGCAAAAAATATTATTGTTGAAGATTTCAAAAAAACATTTGAATATATTTCAAATACATTTTTATTGATAGGCTTTTTCTTTATGGTCTACACCTTTACGCCTATGTATGATTTTTCAATTTACACTTATTACGCAATAATCCTAACTATAGCAGTTATTTTGACTTTAATTGCAAATTTGGCACACAAAGCTATTCTTACAACTGAAGAACGCCTTAAAAAAATAATATCAAAACTGTTTGATTTTATAATTCTTGAAACTCCCCGCAAACACGTTTCAGAGGAAAAACAGATTGACTATGTTATTTCCTATGAAAAAATTATAAACGAAATAGGGGACGAATGAATGAAACACTAAAAATCTTAACGAAACTTCGTATAGCCGGCATGCTCTCTGAAGCGGCAAGGCTTGAAGTAGAAAAAAAGCTAATGGAAAAAACGAAACCAGAGCTTTTGGAAGACAATGCTAATATTTAGATTAAGCTGAATATTGGAATCTCTTTAAACTTTAAGGAATGTCTCCAGTTCTGAAAAATCCATTTGGGTCTGTTCCCCGCTCTTCATGTTTTTCAGAGTGAATGATTGGGCTTCCATTTCTTTTTCGCCTGCCAGGATTGCAAATGCAATATTCCGCTTATCCGCATACCCTATTTGTTTTCCCATCTTTGTAGCATCTGGATATAGCTCGGCCTTAACACCCGCAATTCGCAATTTCGATATCGCTTTCATTGCATAAAGGGCTTCCTTTTCCCCAAAATTTATAAAAAGTGCCTTGCTGTTTTCTGAAACGGTTTCCGGGAAAAGATTCAGTTCTTCCAGCACCAAATAAATCCGGTCCAAACCGAAAGAAATACCAACACCACTCATATCCTTCAATCCAAAAATTCCCGTTAGATCATCATACCTTCCTCCGCCGCCAATACTTCCCATATTCACGTTCGCTGGTGCCGAAACCTCAAAAATGGCGCCTGTATAATAGTTCAATCCGCGCGCAAGAGTAACATCAATTTGTAACGAAGCCGTTTGCAAACCCAGCGTTTCAATATTATCAGTTATAAATTCCAGCTCTTCCACACCACATAATCCTATTTTGGAATTGTTTAATAATGTTTTTAGCTTTTTTAATTGCTCAGTTGCCGTACCACTTAATGAAAACAAAGGTTGTAATTTCTGTAAAGCATCTTCTGAGATACCTTTTTCACGCATTTCTTTTTTAACGCCTTCCTCCCCAATTTTATCGAGCTTGTCCAGCGCCACGGTAAAATCTATCAATTTATCTTCCGCACCGATGGTTTCGGCAATGCCACTCAATATCTTTCGGTTGTTTATTTTTATAGTTACTCCTTTTAGACCGAGCTTGCTGAAAACAGCATCATACAATTGTACAAATTCAACTTCCTGCCAAAGTGATGTTGAACCAACAACATCAGCATCACATTGAAAAAATTCACGGAAACGACCTTTTTGGGGTCTGTCCGCACGCCAAACAGGTTGAATCTGGTAGCGTTTAAAAGGAAAGGTGATTTCGTTTTGGTGCTGCACTACGTATCGCGCAAAAGGAACTGTTAAGTCATAACGAAGCGCTTTTTCAGATATAGATGAAGTAATTTTGCTACTGTCCTTCTCTGAATATAATTTTTTGTCAACTTTAGATAAATAATCCCCGCTATTCAAAATCTTAAAAATCAATCGATCTCCCTCTTCGCCATATTTTCCCATCAAGGTTTCACTGTTTTCAAAAGACGGCGTTTCAATAGGTTGAAATCCATACAGTGAAAACGTTTCCTTAATTGCATTGAAAATATAATTGCGCCTGGAAACCTCTTCCGGGTTGAAATCGCGTGTGCCTTTTGGGATGGATGGTTTTTTTGACAAGACTTTCAGGTTTTAATTTGATTAGGCAAATATCCTAAATAATAATGAAGTTTGCCACAATAAGATTGCCGGAATCATTATTAGCTTTACACAAATTCTGTAACTTTATCGTGCGTTTGCAGTCTAACGAGAAACACTAATTAAAAATATGTTTTCACTTTTTTGGGAAAATGTCCGTATTGCACTGGATTCTATTAAAAGCCAGTTGCTAAGAACCATTCTAACCATTGTAATTATTGGGATTGGCATTTGGGCGCTTGTAGGTATTTTGAGCGCTGTGAAAGCTTTGGAAACCACCATTTCAGGGAATTTTGCCTCTATGGGCGCCAATACTTTCAACATTCAGCAGTATGAATTTACGGTTCAAACAAATAGAAGTGGCGAACGTGAAAAAATCAATCCGATAATTAGCTATAACAACGTTCGGGAGTTTTTGGATAAATATGAATTTCCATCAACCAAAACTTCACTTTCCTTTCAAGGAACCTCTGTTGCTGAAGTTAAGTACGGCTCCGAAAAAACCGATCCCGAAGTACAGGTTTATGGTGTGAACGAAAACTATTTGGAAAACACCGGCACTGAAATTGACAAGGGAAGAAATTTCACCATTTTTGATATCCAAAACAACAATAAAGTCTGTTTGATAGGTTCCGATTTTGAAAAAAATCTTTTTAAAAACGAAGACCCAATTAACAAAAGTATCAGTATTCGCGGTGTGAAATTCAAAATTATCGGCCTTTTGGAATCAAAAGGTTCAACATTTGGGAACAACCAAGATTTAAAGGTACTGATTCCGGTTCAAGTTGCACGCGGAATCTACACACAACCTAATATAAACTACAACATAAGCATAAAAGTAGCTGACAAACAACTAATGGAGGCCGCGCAGGATGAAGCTATCATTACTTTTAGAAACATTCGCGGCCTTAATCCTGTGGAAGCCAATAACTTTGGGATTGAACGTAGCGAAGACCTTATAAATAGAATAGCTTCCATTACCCAATATTTGGAAATTGCAGCTTGGATAATCAGCATAATAACCATTCTAGGCTCTTCCATAGCTTTGATGAACATAATGCTTGTTTCAGTTACTGAAAGAACCCGCGAAATTGGCGTTCGCAAAGCGTTGGGTGCAAAACGCTCCACAATTTCTACCCAATTTTTTATGGAAACCATTGTGATTGGTCAGTTTGGAAGTATTTTAGGAATTATTCTGGGAGTTTTGACCGGTTTTGCTTTCGCGAAAATCTTCGAGTTTGATTTTTCACTGCCATGGTCTGCAATTATTTGGGCAACAATTATTACGTTTATTGTAGCCGTGATTGCTGGTTCTTATCCAGCTTCAAAAGCTGCGGGATTGGACCCAATTGAAAGTCTGCGCTATGAATAAAGAAGAAATTCCAAATCCCAATAGAATTTAATTTTGGAATTTGGATTTTTTTAATTGGCGCTAATATTATTCGCTTAATAAATCTCCAAAATAATTGTAAAGCTCTCCTTTCGTAATTACCGAGCCTTGCTGGATCAAAACAAAAATGTCCTTGTTGCGATCATCTTTTATGGCTTTGGAGGAAGTGTAAAGACTAACAGCATCATCGTGCAAGTTTTGCTGAAGCCATTTGTATCCATATTCAGTAGTAATGTCAATATTTTCAGCTTCTACTTTTATGGCGATTAATTCCATAAAAGCTTCCGTTATGCGGAAAAGCATCAATTGTTTGGGAGAAATGTGTTCCAAATACTTCACCTTACCTAAAACGCCTTCCCATATTAAATCGCTAAAAATATCCAATTCCTGTTCAGCAACTTCAGGTTTTTCTGCCTTTAGCGTTCTCCACTCGTCAGCGGTTATGGATTGCGTTGCTAGAAAATTTATAAATTCTTGATTCAGCTCTTCAAACTGTTCTTTTGTTAACCTGGCGTATTTCATTCTATTTTTTAAATTCTTTATTCTCTTGATATTAAAAATAAAAAAACCTTCCCTGGAAACAGGAAAGGCTTTATATCAATTAATTGTATTCTTTAATTGGAATTCAATAAATCTTCTGATTTATCTTCTGAAATTTCTTCAGATTCAGCTTTTGCTTCTGGTTTAGCTTCTTGTTTAGCTTCTGCCTTAGGTTTTTTAACCTCTGGTTTAGCTTCAGCAATTACATCAAAAGCCAAAGTGCTAACAACATCTCTGTGGAAACGGATAGTTGCTTCATATTGGCCGGTACGCTTCACAGCTCCACCAGCAACAACGATGTATTTTTTCTCGATAGAAACACCTTCTTTTTCAAGTGCTTCAGCAAGATCACCGTTAGTAACTGAGCCGAACAATTTATCACCTTCGCCGGTTTTGGCGGTAATTTTAATTTCAAGTCCGTTAAGTTTCTCAGCTTGTTTTTTTGCTTCGTCAACTACTTTCTTTTCTTTAAATGCACGTTGCTTCAAAGTTTCAGCCAATACTTTTTTAGCCGAAGGGGTTGCAAGAACTGCATGCCCTTGTGGAATTAAAAAGTTTCTTCCGTAACCGTTTTTCACGTTTACAAGATCATCTGCAAATCCCAGATTTTCTACGTCTTTCTTTAATATAAGTTCCATAATACTTTCTGGTTTTTTATTTTAATAAATCGGCTACGTAAGGCATAAGTGCCAAATGGCGAGCTCTTTTAACGGCAACGGCCACTTTGCGCTGATACTTCAATGAAGTTCCAGTAAGTCTTCTTGGAAGAATTTTACCCTGCTCGTTCACAAATTTCAATAAGAAATCTGCGTCTTTATAGTCAACATACTTAATACCGGATCTTTTGAAACGACAGTATTTTTTTGTTTTATTGGTCTCTATATTAAGAGGAGTAAGATATCTGATCTCTCCGTCTTTTTTTCCTTTTGCTTGTTGTTGTAGTGTGGCCATAATTTATGCTGATTTTTTATCGCGGTTTCTTCTTTTTTCTGCCCAAGCAATTGCGTGCTTGTCAAGGCTTACTGAAAGGTACCGCATAAAACGCTCGTCCCTTTTAAATTCAGTCTCTAGTTCGTGTACTACTTCACCATCAACGGTGTACTCAAAAAGGTGATAAAAACCACTTTTTTTGTTCTGGATTGGGTAAGCGAGTTTTTTCAAGCCCCAATTTTCTTTGGATATCATCTTAGCACCTCTAGAAACAAGAAGATCTTCATATTTCTTTACTGTTTCCTTTATCTGATCTTCAGATAAAACGGGATTTAAGATGAAAACAGTTTCGTAATGATTCATAAAAAATCTATTAAAATTAATGATTAAAACCTTGGCCTTCTGCCAAAGAGGGTGCAAAAATACTATTTTATTTGTTATTTTCAAACCTAAACTCAAATAGTCTTTGAAATTATCAATTTTAGACGAAGTGTATATTTTTTTCGTTTAAAGTCAAAAAAAGTTGCATTTCATCGATTATTTGCATACTATTGCCTTAAGCAAAACCTACTGTTGTGGAAAAAACAATTCTAAAATGTGCTATTGTGGATGATTCCACGTTGCAAAGGCTTTCAATAGTAAAGCTAATTCAAATGCATCCATCTCTTAAACTTGTTGGAGAATATAAAAATGCTGTCGAAGCTAAAATGGGCCTCTCATCAACTGAAATTGACCTTATTTTTCTTGATATTGAAATGCCTATTCTTTCCGGATTTGATCTTTTGGATGATATTCAAAGAAAGCCCCAAGTTATTTTTGTTACCGGAAAAACCAAATACGCTTTTAAAGCTTTTGATTATGATGCGGTAGATTACCTTCGTAAACCCATCGCAAAAGATCGTTTCTTAAATGCCGTCCATAAAGCTATCAACAATTACAAGCTGAAAAATGAGGAAGGCTTTGATGATGAAGACTTCATATTCGTTAAGAGCAATCTAAAGAAAAGAAAAGTTTTCTTGAACGAATTGCGCTATATTGAAGCACTGGGCGATTACGTAAAATTGGTTACCGAGTTTGATTCACTTGTGGTTCTTTCAACCATGAAAGCTTTTCAGGCACTACTGCCAAGCGATCGATTTTTGCGAATACACAAATCTTACATTGTGAATTTGGACAAAGTGCAGCGCTATAACAGTAAGACTATTGAATTGGACAAAGACAAACTGCCTTTAAGCCGAAATAGAAAAGCTGATCTTGTTGAAGCATTAGCCGCAACCCAGAACGCCTAATAATTATCCACATCTATATTGACGCGAACGCTTGAAAATTCTTTTATAGAATTAAAGCTTCGCTGTACGTTGTCAATATATTTTTTCGTCCTTTCCAATGATTGTTTCTTTGGAATTTTGACGAGAAGATTTATTATGTATTTATTTTTTATTCTCCCAATTGGTGGTGGCTCTGGTCCCAATATATTTTCTTTGAATTGAATCTCTAACGCTTGTCCAAACCATGCAGAAGCTTTTTGGACGCGAGATAAGTTTTTGTCCTTAAAAACAATTTTAATGGTTCGATAAAATGGCGGGTATTTATAATTATAGCGTTCTTCAAGCTGCTCTTTATACATTGCTTCATAATCGTTCACGCTAACTTGTTTTAGAATTTGATGATACGGGTTATAAGTCTGTATCAAAACCTTGCCGCGCTTTTGTGTGCGCCCTGCCCTGCCCGAAACTTGTTGAAGCAACTGAAAACTGCGCTCATGCGCTCGGAAATCGGGAAAATTCAAGAGATTGTCTGCGTTCATCACGCCAACGAGACTAATTTTTCTGAAGTCCAGACCTTTGGCAAGCATTTGTGTCCCCACCAAAATATCAATCTCTTCGTTTTCCAAAGCCTCAATTAATTTTGAATAGGAATGTTTTCCTTTTGTTGTGTCCTGGTCCATTCGGGCAATTTTATGATTCGGAAACAAGGTTTTCAATTCGGTCTCTATCTGTTCGGTCCCGAAACCTTTTGTATCCAGTGTTTCACTTCCGCAGGCAATGCAGCTCTGCATCATTGCCATATGGTAGCCGCAATAGTGACAGCGCAATTGGTTTTTATATTGATGGAAAGTTAAGCTAACGTCGCAATTGGGGCATTGGGGCGACACACCACAAGTAGTACATTCCACAACGGGCGAAAAACCTCTTCTATTTTGAAAAAGGATTATTTGTTCGCCATTTTTTAATACTTCTCGCATTTCTTCAAGCAAACGATCACTGAAATGGCCCACCATCTGCTTTTTTCGGATTTTTTCTTTTATATCAACCAATTCTATATCTGGCATCAATACATTTCCGAAACGTTTTTTTAAAGCAACCAACCCGAACTTCCCGGATTTTGCATTATGGTAACTTTCCAAGGAAGGTGTAGCGGAACCCATCAACAATTTTGCTTTTTGAATATTTGCCAAAACAATGGAGCTGTCGCGGGCATTATAACGCGGCGCAGGGCTGTATTGTTTAAAACTTGGCTCATGCTCTTCATCTACAATTATAAGACCTAAATTTTGAAAGGGAAGAAACATTGAAGAGCGAGCGCCTATAATCACTTGTGCCTTTGGCTTTGCTGAAAGTACATTGTTCCAAACCTCAACCCTTTCATTCACAGAAAACTTGGAATGGAATACTGATATCTTTTCGCCAAAATATTTTTGGAGACGCGTGATGAGTTGGGTGGTTAGTGCAATTTCGGGAAGCATATAAAGCACCTGCTTTCCGGTAGCAATCACTTCTTCAATAAGTCGCACATAAATTTCGGTCTTTCCGCTGGAGGTAACGCCGTGTAGCAGTACAACATCATTAACTTCAAACGCTGTTTTTATTTCTCGATATGCTTTTGTCTGTGGTTCGCTCAACGATTTAACCTCAGAAGAAGCTTCGCCTGAAAACTCCACACGATCATGTTGGATGTAATATTCCTCCAGAATACCTTTATCGATAAGTGATTTCAAAGTTGCTCCGGATGCTTCGCTTTTCTTTTGTAAGGCCGTTGGACTGATGGGTTTTTGTGTCTGGCTATTCAGCATAAAAAGATGCATTAGAACCTCACGCTGCTTGTGGGCCCGAGTCAGTGAATCTAAAAGCTCACGTAGGTTTTCTTCGGAAGTGTATTTCTGTGAGAGTTTTATGTAGCGTTTTAGTTTGGGAACGTATTGCTCGTAAACAGTTTCCTCGACTTCAATAATATTTTTATCGAGCAGTTTTTGAATTATCGAAACGATATTCTTTCTATCCAAAATGGAACGCGCATCGTTTATATGAAGCGATGATTGGTGCTGCAAAGCTTCGTATAAAACAAATTCATCATCGGTGAGTGACTCCTCATCCTGAAAGTTTCGGGAGGAAAGTTTGATGATTGTCTCGCTTTCCAAAAGGAATGCACTTGGCAGCGCCGCCTTAATCACTTCGCCTAAAGAACACATATAATAACCTGCAAGCCACTCCCAATGTTTCAATTGCAATTGGGTGATGATGGGTTCCTCATCCAGGATCTGGTCAATGGGTTTTGTTTCATACCCTATGGGCGGTTGGTCGTGCACCTGATAGACTATACCCGTGTACACCTTTGACTTGCCAAAAGGCACAGCCACGCGCATACCTTGCAGTAAAAAAGCAGCTTCGTCTTTATTCACGCTATAAGTGAAAGATTGCTTTAAGGGGATAGGAAGAATTACGTCTATGAAGTACAAAGAAATTACTGTTTACTAGGAGTTATTAGGATTAAGGATTTAATGAATTTTTAGCCGTTGAAATAAAAAAAAGACCACCATAAATGGTGGCCTAAAGATACTATTTTTAATATTTTATTAATCAACTCGCGTCCAGGTTTGTGTTCTTCCCAAAAGAGAGAAACCTATATAACCACGAACATCCAGTTTGTTTGGACCATCCAGTTCTATGTAGCATTTATATACTTTTCCATTGTTGGGGTCCATAATGGTACCGTCGTTGTATTCATCACCATCTTTTTCTAGTCCTTTAATGATTACAAGGCCCTGTACAGGTTTGTCCTTATCTTCCCCAGGGCATTTATCGCACTTTACATTTCTCTTTGCCGGGTTTAAGATTTCTACGATTTTCCCATAAACCTTTCCGTTTTGTTTATAGATTTCAACAATTGATTTTGCCTCGCCGGTTTCGTCGTCAATGGTTTTCCATTTTCCGGTTACATCTTGAGACATTGCCGTCATAACAGTAAGGACAACAAGGGGGATAGTTAAAAGTATTTTTTTCATCTGTTTAAAAATTTAGGTTTATAGTTACATTTTTTCCTTTAGCCGCTTTATGGAAATGTTCAGTTCAAAACCTAGCAGCAAGAGGTTTGCGTTTATCCAAATATAGAACATCAAAATTAAAAGTGCACCAATGGAACCATATAACTCGTTGTAATTTGAAAAATTATTTATGTAAATACCAAATAAATAAGTTGTCAAGACAAAGAGTGCCGTTGTTGTAAATGCTCCAATTGAAAAAAAGTGGGACTGCTTGCCTTCTTTGGTTCCAAAATAGTACAGTGTGGCAATAATAACATAGATCATTACCAAAAAGACAATAAACTGAAAGAACGAAATCCAGAAAAGATCATTCTCAATATAGGCTCTGGACTGTAGATCATTGATTATATATTCTCCATAAAGAATGATCCCAACTGAAGTTAACAACAACAATGCCAAGAAAATGGAAACCACCAAAGCCACAAAATACTGCCTAAAAAAACTACGATTGATGGTTACGTGAAATGAATACTCAAAAGCGCTGAATATTGCATTCACACCATTTGCAGATAAAAAGATTGATAGAAAAAAAACAATAGATATTAGGCCCGCTCTGGGGTTTACAGCAATATCCGCAATAATTGGATAAAAAAACTGTGAAGTCTGCGCTGGTAAAAGTGCCTCAAAGAATATCAAAAATCGTGTTTGAAAACCATCAATAGGTATGTATGGAATAAGGTTAAGCAGAAATAACAAAAAAGGAAAAAGGGCAAGAAAAAAACTATAGGCAATGGAACTGGCCCGGAAGGAAAAGGTTCCTTTTATAATTCCAGTGCCATAAACGTCCAATAAATTATATAATGAAAACTCACCCAGTCCAGGAAGTTTTATCCTTTTGCTGAACTGCACTAACTCCCTGATAACAGGAATGTTTATTTCTTTTTTTTCTTCGCTCATTTAACAGCCTTTAGGCTCAAGTCCATGTTGTAAACAGAATGTGTCAAAGCGCCGCTGGAAATATAATCTACACCACATTCGGCATATTTTCGGGCGGTTTCCAAGGTAATTCCACCACTGGATTCCGTAAGGCATTTGCCCTTTATTAGTTTTACTGCTTTAGATGTGTCTTCGTAATTAAAGTTGTCTATCAAAATTCTGTAAACTCCTTCTAATTGCAATATTTCTTCAATTTCGGTAAGATTTCTAGCTTCAACAATTATTTTGAGGTCAAGCTGATTTTCCTTTAAATATTTTTTCGTCTTTTCTATGGCTTTGGTTATTCCGCCGCAGAAATCTATGTGATTGTCCTTCAGCATAACCATGTCATACAAAGCGAAACGGTGGTTCTCCCCACCTCCAATTTTTACGGCCCACTTCTCCAAAGCACGGATTCCCGGAGTTGTTTTTCGGGTATCAAGGATTTTGGTATTGGTTCCTTCCAACAGCTTTACATATTCGTTGGTTTTGGTAGCAATGGCACTCATACGCTGCATCGCGTTCAAAACCAATCGCTCAGACTTTAATATGGATTGCGAAAGTCCCGAAACGTAAAAACACACATCACCGTACCTTACGGGGCTGCCGTCCTTTATTTTTATATCAAGCTCCAAACCTGGATCAACGTATTCAAAAACTTGGCGGGCAAAATCAATTCCTGCAATAATACCTTCATCTTTTACCAAAAGTTTTGCCGTGCCTCTTGCATCTTCAGGAATACAGGCCAGCGAACTGTGATCGCCATCGCCTATGTCTTCCCGAATGGCATTGGCGATGATGATGTCTATCTCTTTGTTGAATTGTTTTTGTGAAATCATGGCAAGGAAATTTCAGCTAAAATACTTTAAAAAGTTCGAAGGACGATGCTTCGGCTATGCTCAGCAACCGAAAAGTCTAATTTAAAGACATTTTATCTTTGTATTTTTGGTTTCTGAAAAGTTTTTAATGAAAATTACACTTCTTGCCATTGGCAAAACTGACAACAAGCAGCTGCAAACCTTGATGGATGACTACACCAAACGATTGGGGTTTTATATTCCGTTTGAAATGGAGGTCATTCCCGATGTGAAGAATGCTAAAAATCTTTCCGAAATGCTTCAGAAGCAAGCCGAAGGGGAAGAAATTTTGAAACGAACTTCTACTGCCGATGTTTTGATTCTGTTGGATGAAAAAGGGAAAACTTATACTTCAGAAGGGTTTGCGGACTTTCTCCAGAAGAAGATGAACAGCGGCATAAAGAACCTCATCTTCGTTATTGGTGGACCTTATGGGTTTAGCGAGGCAGTTTATGCGCGTGCCAACGGCAAGGTTTCACTTTCTTCCATGACATTTTCGCACCAGATGGTTCGGTTGTTTTTTATTGAACAGCTTTACCGGGGGTTTACTATTTTGAGGAATGAGCCATATCATCATCGGTAGTGAGTCGTGAGTAGTGAGACGTGAATCGTAAACATCCCCGTAGCCACCTTCGAAGGGGGAATTATTGGTTTACCACTGGCAATCTATAAAGTCTGTTAGCATGTGGAATAATAAGCCCACTGCTATGATTCTTGTCTTTTTGAAAAACAACAATACCACATACACCGCCATTGCCCAATAGGTGTGCAGTGGGTGGAAGTTGATACTGCAACGACCGGGATCAAAGATTGGGGTGGCAAAAAGGTGGTCCAAATCGACCAGCATTGTGGCGAGCATAATGAGCCAAGCTTTTTTCCACTCCTTTCTGAAAAAAATATAGGCTATGAGTCCCGGAACTAATAGGTGCAGCGTGTAATGGACTAGCGTTTGGAGCATTGCGTTTCTTTTTTGATAAGGATAGTCAATAATGACCCATAGATAATTCGTAAATTACCCAAATACCATACTTCTGTTGGTAATTTATTCTGTTCCAGCAATCAAAATCCCCAACATTTCAATCGCGGCATCGCTAATACGGGTGCCGGGGCCATATACCGCCACAGCACCTGCATCAAAAAGGTATTGGTAGTCCTGCGCGGGTATTACACCGCCCACGATGACCATAATATCCTCGCGTCCGTACTTTTTTAGGGCTTCGATAACCTGTGGCACGAGGGTCTTATGTCCTGCTGCAAGGGAGGAAACGCCCAGTATGTGCACGTCGTTTTCCACGGCCTGTTTGGCGGCCTCGGCCGGGGTTTGGAAGAGTGGGCCTATGTCCACATCAAAACCTACATCGGCATAGCCGGTGGCTACCACTTTGGCGCCACGGTCGTGGCCATCCTGCCCCATTTTGGCAATCATAATACGGGGGCGGCGGCCTTCCAGCTCCGCAAACTTATCGGCCATTTGCCGTGCCTTTTCAAAACTTGGATCCTTTTTCATCTCTTTGCTATAAACACCGCTAAAAGAGCGTATTTGTGCCTTGTACCTGCCGAATTCCTTTTCCATCGCGGAAGAAATTTCGCCGAGGGTTGCTCTGTGGCGAGCGGCTTCTACGGCTAAAGCTAACAAATTTCCCTGACCTGTCTTTGCACATTTGGTAATCGCCGCCAATGCCTTCTCCACCTTTTGGGTATCGCGCGCTGCTTTTATTCGGTTTAAACGTTCAATCTGAGAGGTGCGGACTTTTTGGTTGTCCACATCCAGAATTTGCAGCGGGTCTTCCTTTTCAAGTCGGTATTTGTTAACGCCCACGATAATGTCTTGTCCGCTATCAATCCGCGCTTGCTTGCGCGCGGCGGCTTCCTCGATGCGCAGTTTGGGGATGCCCGCCTCGATGGCCTTGGTCATTCCGCCAAGCTCTTCTACTTCCTCTATGAGTTTCCACGCCTTGTTGGCGATTTCGTTGGTAAGACTTTCCACATAATAACTGCCTGCCCAAGGATCAACCGTTTTGGTGATTTGGGTTTCGGTCTGCAGGAAAATCTGGGTGTTCCGAGCGATACGCGCGGAGAAATCTGTTGGCAAGGCAATGGCTTCATCCAAAGCGTTTGTGTGAAGTGATTGCGTTCCGCCGAAAACTGCAGCGGCGGCTTCAATGGCGGTTCGTGCTACATTGTTAAACGGGTCTTGCTCTGTAAGGCTCCAACCGCTGGTCTGGCAGTGGGTTCTTAAGGCAAGTGATTTTTCGTTTTTTGGATTGAACTGTTTTACAATCTTTGCCCACAGCATACGGGCGGCGCGCATTTTTGCGATTTCCATAAAGTGGTTCATCCCGATGGCCCAAAAGAAAGAGAGTCGAGGCGCGAAGGTGTCTATATCCATGCCCGCTTTTATTCCCGTGCGGATGTATTCCAGGCCGTCCGCAAGCGTGTATGCCAGTTCAATATCTGGCGTGGCGCCAGCTTCCTGCATATGATAACCAGAGATGGAAATGCTGTTGAACTTGGGCATATTCTTGGAAGTATATTCAAAAATATCACTGATGATTTTCATTGAAGGCGTGGGCGGATAGATATAGGTATTCCGCACCATAAATTCTTTCAGAATATCGTTTTGAATAGTTCCAGCCAAGTCTTTTGGCGAAACGCCCTGCTCTTCCGCAGTCACGATATAGAACGCCATAATGGGAAGCACGGCGCCGTTCATCGTCATTGAGACGCTCATTTTATCCAACGGAATTTGGTCAAAAAGGATTTTCATATCCTCTACGCTGTCTATGGCAACGCCAGCTTTGCCCACATCGCCTTCTACCCTTTCGTGGTCGCTGTCGTAGCCGCGGTGCGTGGCAAGGTCGAAAGCTACGGAAAGTCCTTTTTGGCCTGCGGCTAGGTTTCTTCTGTAAAAGGCGTTGCTATCTTCCGCAGTTGAAAATCCTGCGTATTGGCGAATGGTCCACGGACGGCGGACGTACATAGTTGCGTATGGTCCGCGAAGGTTAGGCGCGATTCCTGCTACGAAGTTTAGGTGATGAAGGTTTTTTATGTCTTCCCCAGTATATTGGTCTTTAATTTCAATTTCCTCAGCAGTGGTAAAAGTTTCAGGTTTCAGCCCTTCGACTACACTCAGGGTGACAGGATGGGCGGCTTCCTGCTTCAATTTAATATGTTGTAAATCTTTTCTATTCATTGCTAATTCTTTCCTGTTCAGCTTTTTCTGCAATTCTTCTTTCAACGATTGGCGCGATAAGCGTTTTTACCGGATTGTGCTTTACGAAGGGAAAAAGTTCCAGATCGTCTTTCATACGGTCGTTTTTATTGGGATGATAATTGGTTCCCAAAAGTTTCAGTGCGCCGCTGTCAAAAAGTTGTTGTTCTTTTTCAGCACTTTCCTTTATTTTCTTTTGAATGGTTCCTTCCTTTAATTGTTGGAGGAAACCGCCACCTTTTTCAATTTCCTTAAAAAGTTTTAAGGCTCTTTCGGCAAGCTCTTCCGTTAGGCTTTCAATATAATAGGTGCCGTCTGCGGGGTTGCTCACTGTGTCAAAATAGCTTTCATACTTTAAAATAAGCAGTTGGTTACGGGAAATGCGTTCGCCAAATTCATTGCTTTTGCGATAGAGTGCATCATACGGCAAATTGCACACAGCGTCTGCCCCACCAAGGATTGCGCTCATACATTCTGTGGTGCTTCGCAATAGGTTTACGTTGTAATCATATAGCGTTTTATTGCGCTTGGATGGTGTGGCAAGGATGTGGCAGGTTTGGTTTGCGCCATATTCCTTTGCCAATGTGGCGTAAAGTTTTCGCAATGCCCGGATTTTTGCTATTTCAAAAAAGTAGTTTGCGCCGGTGGCGAGGTGGAAGGTAATTAATGACCTCTCGACTGTGCTCGAGGGGACATCAGATTGATCTTGCTGCTGATGCCCTTCTACAAGCTCAGGGTGACATACGTGGTTTAAATATTCGTTAGCATGTGCTAAGGCGTAGGCTAATTGTTGCACTATGTTTGCACCTGCGTTTTGGTATAAAGCGACATTGACCGAAAGAAGGTTTTCCGAAGCATTTTTTTTTAAAATGCTGTCCAAAATTTCATGGTCCTGTTTCAAATTGTGGTACCAGTTTCCCGTTCGGGCGAGGTTTCCTATTAAATCGATATTGTAATAAACTGTTGCTTTTTTTTCAGAAAAGAATTTGATGAGCTTGTTGTAAAAAGCTTCAGAAAGAAATTTCAAGTTGAGATAAATGGAAGCTTGTTCAAATGGAAAATCCTTAAAAACGGTTTCAATTTCAAATTCCCCTTCCGCTGAAAGGATAATGGATTCCGCACCGCGGTGCAAGGCATCGATGGCTATGTTGTTTGCAATCTTTTCGTCATCTATAAATATTTCTTGGGCAATTTTCCAATTTTGGGGCTGGCCGGGAATGGGCTGGAAATCTTCCTTGAAATCATCCTCGTGGTAAAAAGGCTTTACGTTAATGCCTTCGGGACTTTTCCAAACCAAAGTGTCGTTGTAGTCTGCGCCTTTTAAATCGTATTGGACTTTCTGTTTCCATTGTTTGGCGGAAACTTCATCAAAATCTTCAAATAGAAATTTACTCATCGTTTTTCTTCTTTTTTGATGCTGTCTTCATGTTCAATTATATAAATATCTTCGTTTTCTTTCTTCAGGTAATATTTTTCACGGGCAAATTTTTCCATCTCGTTACTGTCCTCCATCTTTTTGATAAAGGATTTATCTTGGTTTATTTCTTTTTGATAAAACTCTGCGTTTTCTTCCAAGGCGTTGATATCATTGTCCAATTCGCTATGGATAAGGTAGGAATTGGTGTCGAAAAAAATCATCCATGTAATAAAAAGGATAAGAATAAGCACGTATTTATTGCTAATAAACCTAACCCATTTTTTTTTTCTAAACTCTGAAAAACTCATGATTCAGTATAGCTTATTTTTTGGTGAATGATGCTGCGGATTACGTCAACCGCCACGGTGTTGTATCTGTTTGTGGGAATTATGATGTCTGCAAATTCCTTTGTTGGTTCTATGAATTGTTGGTGCATGGGCTTCAGCGTTGTTTGGTAGCGGTTTAAAACTTCTTCCAAATCGCGCCCACGGGTGGCTATGTCCCGCTTCAACCTGCGTATTAAGCGTTCGTCACTATCTGCATGAACAAATATTTTTATATCGAACATTTCCCGAATATCCGGATGCGCCAATATTAAAATTCCTTCAACAATAATAACCTTTTTTGGAAAGGTAGTGATTGTTTCGCCAGTTCTATTGTGCTCCACAAAGGAATAAACAGGTTGCTCAAAGGAATTTCCTTTCCGAAGTTCTTTTAAATGACTCACCAATAAATTAAAATCGATTGCTTTGGGATGGTCGAAATTTATTTTTCTACGTTCATCCATAGCTAAACCACTGGTGTCGTGATAATAGGAATCTTGTGAAATAACACAAACTTCATCCTCGGGAAGTTCTGCAACTATTTGATCTACTACTGTGGTTTTCCCGCTTCCAGTGCCGCCGGCGATGCCAATTATGAGCATATTTTAAAAGGTTTATACAAATGTAATAAAAGGTTTATAGTTTAAAGTTTAAAGTTCAAAGTTTGTCTATGAGTCGATGAGTTTAGGAGTTTAGGAGTTTAAAGCAATTTTACCTTCTTCTCAACTTATCGACTTCTCAATATTAATTCCGTACTTCACATTTCGTATCTCGTATTTCAAACTTGTTTCCTATTTTTGAAGTCAATAAAATTGAAATGAAAACCATTCTTCTCCACCCCTCCTATTTTCCTTCCATTGAACAGATGTCGGCTGTGGCACAGGCTGAAAAAGTGGTTTTTGAAGTGGAAGACAATTACCAAAAGCAAACCTACCGAAACCGAACCTTTATTGCGCACAGCAACGGCAGACTTTTGTTGAACATTCCAATAAAACACAACAAAACAGGAAAACGACAAAAAACAAAAAATGTAGTTATAGAAAATGATTTTCCATGGCAGGAGCACCACTGGAGAAGCCTGCAAAGCGCCTATAGAACCTCACCTTTTTTTGAGTATTATGAAGATGATTTAGAAGGTTTTTTTACCAAACCAGTTGAAAGTTTAATGGAACACAATCTTAAAATATTTGATTTGATTTGCGAGTTATTGGGAAAAGAGTTAAAAGTTTCAAAAACTACTTCATACGAAAAAAATCCTGAAATAACCGACTTGCGTATTTTGGTTGATGCCAAAAGAAAGTCAAATTTTGAAGTGGAAGTATATACGCAAGTTCATGAAGCAAATCATCCCTTTTTAGCAAATCTTTCAGTATTGGACTTGCTTTTTAACGAAGGCCCCAATGCGTTAAGTTATTTGGAAAGAGCACCTCTTCCATCTAGGGTTTAGGGGGCTTTACCAACCAACGGTAGCCCGAACTGGATAATGGTCTGAAAAAGTCTTCTCCATGGACTCGAAAGAAATAACATCCAATCCCTCAGAAGCAAAAATATAATCAATTCGCATTGGGAATTTTTCAAACTTGAAAGTAGTCCCCAAACCATTTCCACGTTCACGGAAAGCGTCCTGCATTCCGTCTTTTAATTTTCGATAACTGTATGAAAATGGTGTATTGTTGAAATCACCGCAGATAATTACAGGATGCTTGGTTTTTTCCTTGTGTTCTAAAATGGCTTCCACTTGGCTTTGTTGTTTTTCAAACGCTTTAGAAACACGTTTCCGAAGTTTTTCGTTGTCGCTATCCTGCAAGAAGCTCACCCTTGGAATGATGCCGAGCGACTGCAAATGCACATTGTAAATTCTAATAGTATCAGTTCCCTTTACAACATCGGCATAAAGGGTATTGTTATAGGTTTCTTCAAAATCAAAAGCACCGGTGTTCACAAGGGGATACTTTGAAAAAAATGCATGGCCCAATTTCGCTTTTTCAGACTTAAAGTGGACATATTTATGAGGGTAGGCAGAAAAATCAATTTTGTTGGGTTTATAATATTCTTGAACAAAAACCACATCAGGATTTTCCTCAGTAAGTATTTCTGAAATTATTTCTGAAGCATCCGTCTCGGGGTTTTTTTCATAAGCATTGAAAAGCCGAACGTTATATGATAAAACGTTCAAGGTATTTTTATACTGTGAAGCATCGCCTTCTGAGGAGACTTCGTAAAAAACATTAAAGTAGAAATAGGAAATTAAAAGAACCGTAAACGATACAAGAAATCTTCGTCTAAACTGTATGGCCCAGTATAGCGCAAAAAAAATATTTAAAATTATAAGAAGGGAAACCACCAAACTTAACAACGAAAGTGTAGGAAAGTTTTTGGGCGGCAAATAGGGCAAAATAAAGGAAATAAGCAAAAGAAATGCAGAGAGCATGTTGCCCCAGTATAAAAATTTATTGACAAGTTTCCGCATTGGTTAGTCTTCTTTTCCGGCTTTGAACAAAAAGTCTTTTTCTTCTTTGGTAAGACTTTCGTAGCCGCTTTTGCCTATTTTATCCAAAATACCATCAACCTTTTTTTGGTGGTCAGATTTTGTTTCTTTGGGTTTAGAACGCTGTGGCGAAGAATGTGTTGTACGATGTACTTTTTTAAATGGTTTTTTGGTGCGTGGCTTAAAAAGATTGGCTATCCAATCCATAAAATTTTCAAACCATTTTCCAATGTCATTTCCTTTTGCAAGCTGAACTGCATATACATATCCAAAAAGAGCACCGCCAACGTGTGCCATCAATCCACCCGCATTCCCAGATGTTGGAATGCGTACCAAATCAATAAGAAAAAGAAACAGCGCGATGTGCCAAAGTTTTATGGTGAACGTAAAAATACGCACTTCTGTATTGGGCGTATAAGTTGCAATGAAGATCATTATCGCGGTTACGGCTCCAGAGGCTCCAATCAAAAAGCCGCGGTTTTCCGCAAAAACCGGGAAGAGGTTGTAAGCTAAAACAAATAGCAATCCGCCAAAAAGTGCACCCAGCAAATAAACAGTCAACAATCGCTTTCCGGTGAATAGATTTAAAACAAACTGCCCAAACCAATACAACCAAAGCATGTTGAACAAAATATGTAAAAACCCAAAATGCAGGAATCCATAAGTTATCAACGTCCACGGACGGAACAAAAGTGTATCAAGATTATCGCTTAAAACAAACCATTCCGCAATGTCTTGCGGACTTAACCTGAAAAAAAAAGACCCTAAACTAACGACCAAAAACACGGCTACGTTAATAACGATAAGCTTGACCAAGACACTGGCCATTTTATATTGATATGCAAGATTGGGTGCTGCCATAGTTAATTCCAGCGATGGTTATCAAAACTGTTTTTTCGCCAGTACCAAGCCATTATAAATCCAAAAAGGGCACCGCCAATATGCGCAAAATGTGCTATGCCCGTTTGCGTTCCGGTTATTCCGAAAACCAAATCGAGTACAATAATTCCAGGGATAAAGTATTTTGCTTTTATTGGAATTGGTAAGAAAATCAACATTAACTCTACATTTGGGAACATCATTCCGAAAGCTACCAAAACACCATAAACAGCCCCCGAAGCACCAAGCGCGACACCATTATAAGTATTATACATGCTTTGTATGGTGTCTTGTGAAACAAAATCTAAAATTGAGGTATTATATTTTCCGGTATTCAAAAGATCCATTATTTGCTCATGGTTCATTCCAGCATTCATCAAAGCGTCCATTCCGCTGTGCAATTGATAATAGTTTACCAAAGTATAAATCAAAGCTGAACCAAGTCCTGCGGAAAAATAAAAGAACAGAAACTTTTTTTGCCCCCAGCGCATTTCCAAAGGGGAACCAAAGGCCCACAACGCATACATATTAAAAAGTATGTGGAAAAAATTTGCATGCATAAACATAGAAGTCAATGGCTGCCAATACTGAAAACCGGGATTTTCAAAATAATACAAAGCAAAAAGACGCTCAGCAACCCCGTTTAAAAATTGTGACCCAATAAAAAAGAGCACATTCAGTATTAAAAGAAATTTTACGGTGTCGGTTATTCTTCCCATTTACATAAATTTTTTGTCCAGATCACTCACGTCTAGTGCTGTGAAAACTGGCTTATTGGTCGGACTCACTGTTGGTTCTTTGCAAGCAAAGAGCTGATTTATTAAATGTTCGCGTTCTTCTTTGTTCAATGAAACGCCCGTTTTTATTGCCATACTTGCCGCCATTGACTTTGCCAGCATATCGTTTTGGCTGAAACCGGTATCGGGCACTTCTTCTTTTATGTCGTGCACCAATTGGTTGAGCAAATTTACAACATGGCTTTCCAATATCAGCACTGGAATTCCGCTAATCTCAATAGTTTCGTCTTTTATTTCTGAAAAGATAAATCCTGTATGCTCCAATTGTTCTCGTACTCTTTCAATAATTTCAAGGTCAGGTTTTGAAAAATGCAATTGAAGCGGAAACAATAATTGTTGGCTAACAGCTTCTTTTACTGTAATGTTCTTTAATAATTCTTCGTAAAGAATCCTTTGGTGCGCAAGGTTTTGATGGATAATCATCATTCCGTTTTTCAGCGGACTTACAATATATTTATTCTGAATTTGGAAGGTGATTTGACCAATTTCAGAATTTTCATTTTCAAAAAGACTGCCGGTTACTTCCTCGCTTTCAAACTCCATTTCCATCTCGGCTCCGCTCGATGACCACCCGGCTCCGCTCGATGACCACCCGGCTCCGCTCGATGACCACCCGGCTCCGCTCGATGTACGTTCCGGTGGTTGAGTGGAGCCGAAACCATCTTTCAACCCAACATAAAGTGATTCCCATGAAGCTGGCTGTTCTCTTTTAAAAGGAAAGTTGATATTTCCCTGTTTGGGCTTTTCCTTAAATGGATTAAAATCCCGATCTACTTCTATGGAAGGCGCGGTAGGCTGCTTTTTGCTGTAATCATATGGCGTATCAAAACCTTTGTTCCTTTCAAAATCAAGTACAGGCGCAATATTGAATTGTCCCAAACTGTGTTTTATCGTAGCGCGAAGCATTGCGTAAATAGAATGCTCGTCGTCAAATTTAATTTCGGTTTTTGTGGGATGGATATTGATATCGATGGAATGCGGATCTACTTCCAAAAAGAGAAAATAGCCGGGATGAATATCGCTTTTCACCAAACCTTCAAAAGCGGAAGCCACTGCATGGTGCAGATACGGACTTTTAATGAAACGATCGTTCACAAAAAAGAACTGCTCCCCCCTACTTTTTTTTCCGAATTCAGGTTTCAGAACAAAGCCTTCAATTTTTAAAATTTCGGTTTCTTCGTGAACGGGAACCAGTTTTTCATTGGTTTTGCTGCCGAAAATATTGACAATCCGTTGCCGTGAATTTGAAGACGGTAAATTGAAAACATCACTTCCATTGTGAAGCATTTGAAAAGCAACGTTTGGGTGCGCCAAGGCAACACGATGGAACTCGTCAATAATATGGCGGGTTTCCACGGGATTGCTTTTTAAAAAATTTCTGCGTGCGGGAATATTGTAAAAAAGGTTTTTTACTGAAATAGTTGTCCCTTTTGGAACAACCGCAGGCTCTTGCGAGATTACTTTGCTGCCTTCGATAGTTAAATGCGTTCCTATTTCTGAATTTTCGGTTTTCGTTTTTAATTCCACATGCGCAATTGCAGCAATTGAAGCCAGCGCTTCTCCGCGAAAGCCCTTGGTGTGTAAATTAAAAAGATCTTCAGCAGACTTAATTTTTGAAGTGGCATGGCGCTCAAAACTAAGCCGCGCATCGGTAACGCTCATCCCAATGCCGTTATCGGTAACTTGAACAAGGGTTTTTCCTGCGTCCTTAATTAGAAGTGTAATTGAGGTTGCTTTCGCGTCTATGGCATTCTCCAGCAATTCCTTTACTACCGAGGCGGGGCGTTGCACGACCTCACCTGCCGCAATTTGGTTTGCAACGTGATCCGGTAATAACTGAATAATGTCTGCCATTAAAATTTATGCGTAGAAAATAGATAAATCGAAATCAATAATAAAAAGGAAGAGAAGTACAAGTATCGCAATTATCACAATTAGCCTTCGGTTTGCTTTTCTATCAGAAGTTTGTCTTAAATCTGCCCAAGCTGTTTTAAATTTTCCTTTCAAACCTTTGTTATCGCCAACCGTGGTTCGGAATTGGTCGAATTTATGGCCTATTGAAAAAGGGCTGCTTTCACCATCATGCTCAAAATGCCGTGGTTGGTAACTGTACTTTTTGTTTTTTCTCTTGCCTATTAGTCCCATAATCGTCGTGCTTCAAAGTTACTTATTTCAATTAGGAATTCAGAATTATGAATTCAGAATTTAATAGTTTTTTTGAACAATTACCGTACCAATGAAGTGTTCAGTAGTTGGCAGTGGCAGAATTTGAATATTAAAACTTTGAGTCTTTCCGAAGTTGTGCCATTTTTATGGCGGCAATGGCAGCTTCGGTTCCTTTGTTGCCGTGTTTTCCGCCGCTGCGGTCTATGGCCTGTTGCATAGTGTTATCGGTGAGTACGCAGAAAATAACGGGAATATTTCCTTTTATGTTTAAATCCTTTATACCCTGCGCAACGGCCTCACAAACATAATCGAAGTGTTTGGTTTCGCCTTGGATTACGCTTCCAATGGCAATTATGGCATCGAGCATATCATAACTTTCCGCCATTCGCTTGCAACCGTAAATAAGCTCAAAACTGCCAGGAACGTTCCAACGAACGATGTTTTCATTGATGGCACCACAATCCTTTAAAGCATCAAAAGCGCCTTGGAACATGCCTTCGGTAATTTTGGAATTCCATTCTGAAACAACAATCCCAAACCGAAAGTCCTTCGCGTTTGGGATCGTGGTTTTATCGTAGGCCGATAAATTTATATTTGCTGTGGCCATTTTATTTGTTCATTGCTTCCGCGCGTCCTGTGTAAATTTCAGCTTTTACGGCTTCAGTTGACTTTGGATAATCGTCAGCTATTTTTTTAAAATGTGCCAATGCCTTATCATTTTGGTTTAAAGACATTGCGGCAATTCCTGCTTTCAAAAGAAAACGTGGGGTCGTAAAATCATTTTCACGCATATTGGCAGCTTCCTCGTAATATTTTAGGGCATCCTCATTTTGGCTCAATTGTGCAAAGGCATCGCCAATTGCGCCTTTTGCCAAAGGCGCCAAAATATCGTCATCACTACTGAATTTATCCAACTGTGCAATGGCTTCCTGATATTTGTTGGTGTTCAAATAAGCCATTCCTGCGTAATAATGTGCAAGATTTGCAGCGTTGGTTCCACCGTAATTTTCAATAATATCAATGAAACCGTACTTTCCCTCACCACCTTGCAGCGAAAGGTTGTAAAGTGAATCTTTCGCCGGAGCAGTCAAAGCTTGTTCCCAATAGCTCTGCGCTTGGAACATTTCATTCATTGCCTCTGTTTCCTTTGGGCCCTTAATATATTGGTGGTATGCAAAATATCCCAAAACACCAACGGCCACAACAATGATAAAGCCCAAAATTCCCTTTTGGTTTTTTTCTACCCAAGCCTCAGTTCTCGATGCGCCCTGGTCCAGCGTGTTGAATACTTCTGCCGTTGTGCTATTTTCTTCAAGCTGCTTTTCCTTTTCAGCTTTGTTTTTTGGTTTGCCTCCGCGTTTGTTGTACGTTGCCATAGTTTTACTTCTATTTATTAAGATTCCCGCCTTCGCGGGAATGGCGCAAAAATAAAATTTTTAATGGAATTTGAAAGGATAAATATTTCTTATTTTTTAATAATTTGCTGAACGGCTATTCTCCACCTTTTAACTGTCTTTACTGAAAAAATTCAGAAGTATTCAACCATTTTTAAGTTGAAGTAGGACAAAAGGACTTAAGACGTAGGACAAAATCCTGCCAAACCTTGTATTTTTACAACCTTTTGGAACGCCGTCTGAATTAAATTCCAAAACATCAGTCTTTTGTCTTATGTCTAAAAGTCTTAAGTCTAATTTTACATGATTTTACAAAAACTCTCTTTACTCAACTATAAAAACTTTGAAGCCGAAACCTTCGAGTTCGACCCAAAGATAAATTGTTTTGTGGGCAATAATGGCGTTGGAAAGACCAATGTGCTGGATGCAATCTACCATCTTTCCTTTGGAAAAAGTTACTTTAACCCAATTACTACCCAAAACATTAAACACGGTGAGGAATTTTTTGTGGTGGAAGGTTTTTATGAAAGAAAGGAGACGCCCGAAAAAATTATAGTAAGTGCAAAAAAAGGACAGAAAAAAATTATAAAACGAAACGGAAAAGCCTACGAAAAATTCAGTGAGCACATTGGGTTTTTACCGTTGGTAATCATTTCTCCGGCAGATAGGGATTTGATTATTGAAGGAAGCGACACACGAAGAAAATTTATTGACGGGGTTATTTCACAGCGGGATTCGGATTATTTGAATACGCTCATTAAATACAATAAAGTGCTGGCGCAGCGCAATTCATTGTTGAAATATTTTGCAGCAAACAACACGTTTAGTCAAGACACGATTGATATTTACAACGAGCAGCTTCACAATTATGGAACCTCTATTTTTGGAAAACGAACTGCTTTTTTGGAGGAATTTCTGCCAATATTTTTAAACCGTTACAAAAGTATCAGCAGCGGTGATGAGAGCATCAATCTGGTTTACGAAAGCCAATTGCAGGAAAATGACCTGATGACCTTGCTTCAGAATAATATTACCAAGGATAAAATCACGCAATACACCAACTTTGGAATTCATAAAGACGATCTCGTTTTTGAAATTGACGGGCATCCCATCAAGAAATTTGGCTCGCAAGGACAGCAAAAATCGTATTTGATCGCGTTGAAGCTGGCGCAATTCGATTTTATTAAAAACCATTCCAAGACCAATCCCATCTTGC
>JAGQYY010000001.1:144905-146126 GCA_020435825.1 Aequorivita sp. | reverse complement strand
TTCAATCAAAAAAGTCAAGATAAGTTCAATAAAAAAAGCACCAGAAAATTCAGGTGCTTTTAATTCATAGTGATAATTATTAGGCGGTAACTTCCGTTTCTATTGTAGCAAGATAACGTTCCGCATCAAGTGCGGCCATACAGCCGGTCCCGGCAGCAGTTACAGCCTGGCGGTATTCTTTATCCTGCACATCGCCGCTGGCAAAAACGCCAGGTTTGTTGGTTTTTGTGGATTTTCCTTTGGTAATAAGATACCCTGTATCATCCATATCCAACTGACCTTTAAAAATATCGGTATTCGGTTTGTGTCCGATCGCAATAAAAAGACCTGTTATTTTAATTTCTTTCTTCTCACCGGTTTGGTTGTTTACCATTCGTAAACCTTCCACTACCTGCTCGCCCAAAACCTCATCAACTTCAGTATTGTAAAGTACTTTTAGGTTTTTTGTGTTATTAACGCGATGTTGCATAGCTTTACTAGCTTTCATATAATCTTTACGAACAAGCATAGTTACACTTTTACAAATATTTGCCAAATAAGTAGCTTCCTCAGCGGCTGTATCGCCTGCTCCAACTATTGCAACGTCTTGATTTTTATAGAAAAACCCATCGCAAACAGCACAAGCCGAAACTCCGCCTCCACGCAATTTTTGCTCACTTGGCAAACCTAAATACTTAGCCGTTGCACCCGTAGAAATTATTACGGTTTCGGCTTCGATTTTTGTGGCGTTATCAACAGTTACTTTGTGTATTCCACCAACTTCGTCGCTAAATTCAACATTGGTAACCATTCCAATTCTCACTTGGGTTCCAAAACGTTCAGCCTGTTGTTGCAGTTGCACCATCATTGTTGGACCGTCAATTCCTTCGGGATAGCCGGGAAAATTATCTACTTCAGTTGTAGTAGTCAATTGTCCGCCAGGTTCCATTCCGGTGTAGATAACAGGTTTTAAATCTGCACGTGCAGCGTAAATTGCCGCTGTATATCCCGCCGGCCCTGAGCCAATGATAAGGCATTTTATTCTTTCAATAGTTTCGCTCATGATATTTTCTTCAATAATGATTTTCGAACGGTAAAAATAGCAACTTTCAAAGGAATGTACCTTTAAAAGTTATGAAGAATTGTTATTAAAGTATTAAGAGATCTTATCGTTTTTCTTCGGAAGGTTTATTTGAAGCGTTTCAGAACACTTGATGCGTATATTTTTAAATTCTTCAACGT
>JAGQYY010000001.1:62701-144807 GCA_020435825.1 Aequorivita sp. | reverse complement strand
AGCTTATCGTTTTTCTTCGGAAGGTTTATTTGAAGCGTTTCAGAACACTTGATGCGTATATTTTTAAATTCTTCAACGTTTTTCTCAATTTCCTTGTTCCAAAACGGTACCATTTCTGAAAGTTTTTGCTGCCAAACCTCAGATTTTGCTTTTTCGGGATAAGCAAAATGCAGCAAATCAATCATTATGTCTACTGCCACAGAAGCTCCTGGAGAAGCACCCAAGAGTGCGGTAATTTTTCCGTCTTTACTATGCACTACCTCGGTACCAAATTCAAGCGTGCCTCCCTCCTCTTCGTCTCGTTTTATTATCTGAACTCGCTGTCCGGCAACTTTTAAATCCCAATCCTCGCTTTTAGCATTTTTCACAAATTTTCGAAGTTCCTCCATTCTATCCCCATGGCCCATTCTAACCTGCTCTATCAAATATTTGGTGAGCGGAATATTATGCCAAAAAACGCCCCACATAGAAGGAATATTGTCCCATTTAATGCTTCTGAATAAATCAAAAAACGAACCCTCCTTTAAAAATTTAGTGCTGAATCCAGCAAAAGGACCGAACAAAAGTTCCTGTTTTCCATCAATATAGCGTGTATCCAAATGTGGCATGGACATTGGGGGCGCGCCAACCTCGGCCTTACCATACACTTTGGCATGATGTTTTTCAATCACTTCGCGATTGTTGCAGATTAACCACTCCCCGCTTACCGGAAAACCGCCATACCCTTCTTTTTCCTCGATCTCAACCTTTTGAAGGAGTGGTAGCGCCCCGCCTCCGGCGCCTATAAAAACGTGCGCTGCATCGCAGTGTATTTTTTTATGGGTCTTGAGGTTGGTTATTTTTACCAACCAGTCTGTTTCATCGGCAGTGTCGATATCCTCAACTTCATGTAGCGTAAAAACAGGTGTATTAAACTGTTCTTCAAGGATATTGAAATATATTCGGGTTAATTCCCCATAGTTGACTTCGGTTCCCAATTCCATTCTTGTTGCGGCGATATTTTCTGAAAAAGAGCGGTCGTCCATCATTAGGGGAATCCATTTTAAAAGTTGGTCGAAGTCTTGTGAAAATTGCATTCCTTCAAACGCAACATGCTTTTGCATCTTGGCTACGCGCTTTTTGAGGAACAAAATGTTCTTTTCGCCCTCAACCCAACTATGGTGCGGAACGGGGCGAATAAACTCTTTTGGGTTTTTAATGAATTGATTGTTGCGCAAAAAGCTCCAAAATTGTTTCGATTTTTCAAATTGTGAGCAAACTTTTATTGCTTTTGAAATATCGATATTGCCGTTTTGGTCCTCGGGCGTATAGTTAAGTTCGCAAAAAGCCGAATGTCCCGTGCCCGCATTGTTCCAAGCCGCGGAGCTTTCCAAAGCCACCCTGTCCAATCTTTCGAGTATAAGTATTTTTTGATTTTTGTCTATCAGTTTCAGCATCAGCGCAAGGGTGGCACTCATAATTCCGCCACCAATACATATTAAATCATATTCACTTTCGATGGATTTATTTACATTCATTTTTTGAATTTTACTCAAAATTAAACAATCGAATTAGTATGCTCACTTAAAAAAGTATTAATACTTTTGGATTTGTGACCTCTCAAAATATTTTTTGTATTGAAGTCATCTTGACTTTTTTTTATTAAAAAAGCAACTTGCCAAATTTTATAATTTGGTTATTTTTGCATTTCAAAATTCGGGATGTGGCACTTCGACCGTGCTCAGTGTAAACTGCACCACGCGAAGTTCTCGAAAAAAAAATAACCAGTCGTGCTTAATTAATAGTACGTATATACAACATCATTCGGGATGTGGCACTTCGACCGAGCTCAGTGTAAACTGCACCACGCGAAGTTCTCGAAAAAAATAACAATCGTGCTTAATTAATAGTACGTATATACAACATCATTCGGGATGTGGCACTTCGACCGTGCTCAGTGTAAACTGCACCACGCGAAGTTCTCGAAAAAATTAACAATCGTGCTTAATTAATAGTACGTACATGCAACATCATTCGGGATGTGGCGCAGTCTGGTAGCGTATACGTCTGGGGGGCGTAGGGTCGCAGGTTCAAATCCTGTCATCCCGACTAAATGAGAAAGCAACGTGCAAGCGTTGCTTTTATATTTTAGAAGAGTTTTGAGCTTACTCAAAGTGTTCGGTTAAAATATAAAAGTAGCTTCGTATATGCGTGCTTTCCATTTACAACAAGGGTTTGTTGGGATTCTCTATATCCTGTTATCCCGATTAATTGGAAAAAATGGATTGTGCGCTTCAAATCCTTTTCTTTACTTTTACTCGCTATGTTTAGCCCAATCAGTTTAATATCGGCAATTGGAATTATCCAAGGAGTATTTATCCTGTCGTTATTGGTTTTCAAAAAGCATAAAACTCCAACAACAAAATGGGCGATTTTACTATTTGTGGTTTTTATTGTCGATCTAACTTGGTATTTTCTCTACCAACAGGGGGCTTTAAAAAGTCTTTGGTTTCTTTATGGCCTTGAATATATGGTACTCTACCTGTATGGCCCAACAATCTATTTTTATGTTAGATCATATTTTGAAAAGGAAGATGTTTTTTTTAAAAATCCTTTTTCAGCCTTTCATTTTTTGCCCGCATTGTTGGTTTTTATATTGATGTCGAGCCTATTTTTTAGAGAACAGGCAATTGCATTCCTTGTAGGGCTTAATTTAAATGATTATTTCCTGTTTTCAACATATAGCGTACAGGCGATTGTTTTTGGTTTTGCGTTGTGGTATTTGCATATAACACTCTATTTGATTGTTACGGTTCGGTTTCTGAACAAACAGGAAAAGGTTCTGTACGTACATGATGATGCGTCAAAAAAAGAACGGGTACGATTTGTTAAATTGTTGTTGGTGGGATATTTAAGCTTTCCATTGATCACTTTATTCCTCTTTTTGGTTAACCCGTTTGTTAAAGATCTATTTATAACCACCTACGATATGGCCAATATCCTGTTGGTGTTCCATATTTTCGCTATAAGTTATATCGGGTACACCAACCAAGACGTTATAACAAAACCCATAAAATTGCTGAAACGCCAAAGCACAAACCTGGCCAATATCGATAGGCAAGCTATTGAAGAAAGGCTACAGGAACAACTGGGCGAAAACAAAAGTTATCTGGACCATTCCCTTACACTTTCTAAACTTGCAAAAAAAATGGGCGTTACCACGCATCAACTTTCGGAGTACCTAAATCGTGGGAAGGAAATCACTTTTAACGATTGTGTCAACCACTTTAGGCTTGAGCATGCAAAGAAATTGTTGCTGGATAATGAAGGGACTATCTACACCATGGAGGGAATCGCTGCAAAATCTGGATTTAAAAGCCTTACCACCTTTCATAGAAATTTTAAAAAAAGCAATGGGGTAACACCCAGCCAATGGATTAAGGAAAGTAAGTCCCGATAATTCCAAAACGTATATTTTGCGTATCGCGGCTTACAATTCTCCATAAAATAATACCATTCGATAGAATGCCTTACATATAAAGCTCCTTTTTTATATTATTTGGCAGCTACTGCCTTATTTCGTAATGAATTTTTTATAAACCATAAAAACAACTCATTATGAAAACATCTATTTTTATCTCGTTGTCCCTTTTTTTAAGCGTTTGTATATATGGACAAACCGTAACCACCATTACACAAGGCTCGCCAAACGACGCCATTAGTATTGATGGTGGAGGAAACATTTATGCCGCTTATTATCACGCAACCGAAGGCAAGGTATTTAAATATGACGCTTCCTGGAACGTTTCTACTTTTTTTGAATCTCCCAACAGTTGCCTTGGGTTAGCTACAAATGCTATGGAACAAGTTTACAACTGTGACGGAAATGGAAATACGATACGAATGTTTCAACCGGACGGAACACTGTTCGCTACCTTTCCCGCAGTTGGGTTTCCCGCAGATATTGTAAACGTTCCTGGTAGTGAGGACATGATATTCTCCACCTATTCGGGCAATACCATTAATCGCCTAGAGCCAGATGGCACGATAACGACAATCTCCAACGATCCGCTACTGGATGGCCCCGTAGGCATTGCCCAAGATGAAGTTGGCGGTCTTTATGTGGGCAACTACAACAACCGCAAAATATACAAGGTAAACAATGATGGCACTTTGGAGTATATCGCCACTGTTGGCAGCATGGGGAATCTGGGCTACATTGCCTACGCACAGGGCATGCTTTGGGGAACGGTACTGCAAGAACACAAAATTTATATGATAGACCCCAATAATACCGACGACGTAACCCTTTTTGCCGGGAGCAGTAACGGAACCATGGACGGCGATATAAGCGTGGCAACATTTTCGGGGCCAAACGGAATTACATTCAATGAAACAGGCGATACCATGTACATTACGGAGTACAACACGCAAAACATTAGGATAATATCCAACATCCAGCTTGGGACAGAAACATTTAAAAAAAGTAACGTAACGATCATAACACCGTTAAACACTAACGAAATTGTAATACACGCTCGATTTCCAGAAAAAGGCTCCGTTCCAATAACGATATATAATGTATTTGGGCAAACCGTGTATGAAAAAGATTTAACAACGGACCAGCAAAACTTTGTGGAAAAAATAAATACTTCAACCTGGGCCCATGGAGTTTACGTTGCGAAATTGAAATTAGGAGGCTCTTCTGTCACTAAAAAAATCTTAATAAAAAACAAATAGCCCCTGCGCTCTGCGTAAAAAATATTCGTACAACTTGCTACCCATGAAAAGAACAACATTTGCAGCACTGTTCTTTTTGCTACCCTTTTTGAGCATAAAAGCGCAAAATGGTATCGCAAACAAAACAGCCAATACAGCAAGAATACAGAACAAGATTGAAGACGGTATTTATTTGCTAAAAGGAATGGGAGTCAAAAAATCCAACCTGTTGCCTAATGCTTCTGAAGCCATTATCCCAACCAATTTGCTTTTTGAACACAACGCTTTGGACCCGAATAAGTATTACGTGATTGACACCAAGGAATTTGTTCCCATGAAAATCACAAAAAAGCCAACTATTTCGGCAAATCCTACTCCAAAAATAGCAGGAGATACCACACGGTTAAGCCAATTAAGAATTACACTTTTGCCAAAGTATGCTAAATTACTGGAAGACTTCACTACAAAACATGTCAATCAAAAAATTACCATAGTCATAGGTGGTAAAGCCATTACAAAACATCGAGTAAGAGAACCTATTGTTGGAGGCAGCCTTCAAATTTCCCGATGCACAGATGAAGCCTGTACGGTACTTTTATCTGAAATGGAAAAAAGTATGGGGTCCCAAAATGAGCCGCCGGAAGAGCTTGCCATAAAAAGAGCTATTTTAAATTACATAGAAAACTTCTTTGAAAACAATTTTGAGGAAATGAACAAATCCTTGCATCCGAGATTGGCAAAAAGAGGCCTTAATCCAGATGGTGTTACCATGAGTGACGATTTTCCACCAGAAAAGCTAAAAGAATTAATGACAACCAAGCCAAAGTTCGCAAAAAAGCACCAATACAATGTAGTAAAAGATGTTATGTTTTATGGCAATATGGCAAGCGCAAGCTTAAAAACGGGCTATCCAAAAACACGATGGACAGAGTACATCCATTTAGTAAAGCAAAATGGCGATTGGAAAATCATCAATGTGTTTTGGGAGTTTCAAAAGAAATGAAAGGGTTCATAGAAAATATAGGAAAACTAAACATCAAAACACTTTTAATAGCGCTAACAATTTGTTTGGTGTTTGCTATTGTAGAAAGTCTTTTGGCGGGTGATATAGATGTCTATGCATTTTTTGAGAATTTAAAACAACCCACTTGGTCTTTGCCTGTTTGGTCGTGGTTACTAATTGGAGGTTTTTACTATGTACTATGTACTGCCATTTTATACAATGTGCTATTGGCACAACCAAGTACAAAAAGAAGTATAGCATTAGCTTTAACTATAGCTATGATGGTAGCCAATACCATTTGGAATTATTTCTTTTTTGGTGAACAGAGTTCGGGATACAGTTTTACAGCCTTTATTATTTTTTTGCCCATAGTATTTGGTCTTTTTGTGTCACTTTGGAAGTTCCAAAGAAAATCGGCGTGGATTTTAATTCCTTACCTAGCTTGGTTGGTATACGATTTCTTTTGGATATGGAGTATTTGGAAAATAAACAAATAATAAAATTCATCAATCAAAATCAAATCAAAAATGAAGTATATAACATCAAAAGGCAGTATTTACCTCATCACAACATTAATTGTTACTGCCTTATCAGTACTCTTTACCCATAAACTACAGCTCGATAGAAGTTTTTATAGATATACGGTAACTTTACCGGGAATTTTGGCATTGCTTTTTTTGTTCTTTCCAAAATTGGCAATGGCGCAACAAAATGAATGGTCTGGGTTAACCATAAACCTAAACCAGATTGAAACACGAAAAGACTCTTTCCTTATAAAGCAAAATGGAAAAGAAGTCGGCTATTGGATTTGGGAAATCAACAAAGTTGGAGATAGTTTAACAATTAAGGATGTTTCGGTACTAACAGATGTGGTACAGGAAAAATTCACATTACACTTCAATCTTAAAAAAATGCTAGCAGAACAGGTTGATATGACTATGCAGCACCAATCAAATTCACTAAATGTTGATATTTCCAGACAGTCGCCTAGAAACCTAAAAGCTCATTATGTTAGAAAAGGGAACAATCCATTAAATCATACTATTGATACCACTTATACTAAAAATGTTGTTCTACGACCTGTTGTTTTTGGTCTGTTGCCTGCTATTATAAGCCCAAAAAATACTAACCGTACCATAGAAACTTTCTTTTTAAGTTCAGGGAGCAGTGCCATGATGCAGTTGGAATATGTAGAAGAAAGCGAAATAGAAGTTCCTGCTGGAAAATTTAATACATATAAGTATAGGTTTAGTGGAGAAAAGCAACTGTCCAACATGATTTACACCAGTCAAACCAAACCTTATAGAATTATTAAGGTAGAAGTGATTGGGCAACCATTAACCATAGAATTAGTAAAATGAAAATTATGAAAACTAAATTACAAATAGTAACAAGCTTGTTACTACTGTTATCAAGCTACATAAATGCTCAAAAATTAGAAATCCAATATATGGCAAATGAAGGTGTTCTTATAAAATCTTCGAAAGTTCAACTATTGATTGATGCCACATTTAATAAAGAATTTGATTATTTGGATGTGTTACCAGATACTGAATTGGATAAAATTAAAAATGCTGAAGATCCATATAATTCTATTAATATCCTGCTTGCCACACATCTACATGGCGACCATTTTAATGCAGAAATAACAGGAAACCATTTGTTGCATAACCCAAACGCGTTATTTGTAGGCCCTAAAGAAACCGTTGCAAATTTCAAGGAAAATTTTACAGCATTCAATGATATTTCGGGAAGGGTAGTATCCATAATGCCCGGTTTTCTTCAAAGCGAAACGCACAATCTAAAAGACATTGAAATCGAAGCCTTGCGATTTGAGCATTTGGGAGGCTCTCCCTGGAACGAAGCCGAAAACGTCGCTTATCTAATTACCGTAGAAGGCAAAAAAATCCTGCATCTCGGCGATTCCAAGATAGATTTAGACCGCCTCAAAGAATACAATATACCCGATAAAAATATTGATGTGCTGATCGTACATTTTACACTATTGGGCGAAAAAGAAATTATTGACAGAATAAGCCCAAAAATAATTCTTGCAGGCCATATTCCACTAAATAGTCAATCTAAAATTAAAGAATACAAGGAAAGTTTAGGGTATGGAAATGTGACTCTTTTGACAAAACAGCTATGGAAACTTGAAATTAAATAACCAAATCCGTTTGTCGGATTTTTTTTTACGAACGGACAATAAAATGTAAAATCCACTACCTGATATTTATCATTTTATCTACAACAAATCAAAAGTACTTTTGCCGAACAACAGAAAAAATATGCGCGGCAGTTTAATTTCAAAATACAACGTTGCAGGGCCACGATATACAAGCTACCCTACCGTTCCGTACTGGAACAACGCCACTTTTTCCCTTGCAGAATGGAAAAACGGCGTTATTAAAAGTTTTTCCGAAAGCAATGCCAATGAAGGCATCAGCCTGTACATCCACCTTCCTTTTTGTGAAAGCCTTTGTACTTTTTGCGGCTGCAATAAACGTATAACCAAAAATCACGGTGTTGAAACTCCCTATTTGGAATCTGTTTTAAAAGAATGGCGCCTTTATATAGAAATATTGCCTGAGCGCCCCATTATAAAAGAATTGCACCTGGGCGGAGGCACACCAACCTTTTTTTCTGCGGAAAATTTACGATTGCTTTTAAAAGGGATTTTTCATGGCGCAACGATGGCAAAAAATCCATCCTTCAGCTTTGAGGGGCACCCAAACAATACTTCCCAAGCGCATTTGCAAACACTTTTTGACTGTGGTTTTACAAGGGTTAGCTATGGGGTTCAGGATTACAACCCAACCGTTCAAAAAGCAATACACAGGATTCAGCCCTTTGAAAACGTAAAAAAAGCTACCGAAGCCGCACGGAACTTAGGATATACCTCCGTTGGGCACGACATTATTTTTGGATTGCCCTTCCAAAAAAAGGAACACGTTATCCACACTATTGAGAAAACAAAAGAATTAATGCCAGACCGCATTGCTTTTTACAGCTATGCACACGTACCGTGGATAAAAGGCAATGGCCAGCGCGGTTTTAAGGAAGAAGACCTTCCCACTGCCATTGAAAAGCGAGATATGTACGAAACCGGCAAACAAATGCTCGAAGATTCCGGTTATGTAGAAATTGGAATGGACCACTTTGCACTCAAGACCGATAGCCTCTACAAAGCTGTGGAAGAAAAAAAACTGCACCGCAATTTTATGGGTTATACAGATAGCAAAACCCAGTTGATGCTCGGCCTCGGTGTTTCTGCCATTGGCGACAGTTGGTATAGTTTTGGGCAAAATGTGAAAAACGTAGAGGAATATCAAGAACTGGTTTCCCAAAACATCCTTCCCGTTTATCGCGGGCATATCCTTACTGCGGAAGATTTAATCATAAGAAGGCACATTTTAAACCTAATGTGCCGTATGGAAACTTCCTGGGATGAACGATCGCTTCAATTTGACGAACTGCCCGAAACTCTTGAAAAACTAAAAGAAATGGAAAATGATGGGTTGGTAAAGATAAGCGACAAAAAACTTCAAATCACCGAAAAAGGGCGTCACTACGTTCGTAACGTCTGCATGGCTTTCGATCTATTGCTACAACAAAGCAAACCCGAAACGCAATTGTTTTCAATGACTATTTAAAAAAATACGAAATCAGTTAAAAACTGACATACGTCATATTCGTTATTACAACAAAATAAGACATTTGCATCCTAAATAAATCCGGACATAATATGTTTCTTCAAAAAAGCATCTTTTTCTTTACCATCCTTTTTGCGTGGGCCAACGCATACCCTCAACTTACCATAGACGCGGAACTTCGTCCGCGTTTTGAATACCGCCACGGCTATAAAACCCTTTTCCCCGATGGTGCAGATCCTGCGGCATTTGTTTCGCAACGCACAAGGTTGAACTTTGGTTATAAAACCAAACAAATACAATTCTATTTAAGCCCTCAGGATATTAGGGTTTGGGGAGATGTGCCACAATTAAACAGCGCCGATGAAAACGGATTTTCGTTACACCAAGCTTGGGCCGATGTATTATTGATTTCAGATCTTTCCTTAAAAATTGGCCGTCAGGAAATTATTTACGACGATCAGCGTTTCTTCGGAAATGTAGGCTGGGCACAACAAGGAAGAAGCCACGATGCGGCAATTGTAAAATATGAACCCAGTTTTATGAAACTGCATTTTGGAGCTGCATATAATCAAGATGGAGAAGCCTTAACGGGAAACATACTAACCACCAATACCTACAAGAGCCTTCAATATATTTGGCTTCACAAGAATTGGGAAAAACTATCTGCAAGTTTTTTGTTTTTGAACAACGGCTTGCAATACATAGACGAGATAGACGAAACAAAAAACGGCACGCGCTATAGCCAAACTGCAGGAATTCATTTAAAAGCAAAAGTGGATAAATTCAATTTTGCTTCAAACCTATACTATCAATTAGGGAATGACGTGGCAAATAATGATTTAAACGCCTACCTGCTTTCACTGGAAGCCAATTATTCTGCATTGGAAAACCTTATGATTGGCCTTGGCGGCGAACTGCAAAGTGGAAATGATTATGGCGCACCTGCCAATGGAAAAAACAAAGCTTTTACCCCACTGTATGGTACCAACCATAAATTCAATGGACTGATGGATTATTTCTATGTAGGCAATCATACCAACAATGTGGGGTTGGTAGATTTCTATGGAAATGTAAAATATGCATTCAACAAAAAATCAAACGTACATTTGGCACTCCACCAATTTTTCGCTACCGCAGAAATTAATGACGAAGCATCAAAAGATTTGGGATTTGAAGTAGATTTAGTAGCTTCGTATGAATTGAGCGAATTTGTGGGCGTTCAAGCCGGGTATTCGCACTTTTTCGAGCAGCCTGGAACTGAAATCGTAAAAAACAATTATGACGGCAATACCAATAACTGGGCTTGGGCTATGTTGACAATTGATCCAGTTTTGTTCACTTGGCAAAAATCAAATCCCGAAAATAAATAAACAATAAATAAAACAAACATTAAAAACCAACCACATGAAATTACTTTTCAAAAAAAACTTAGTTACTAAAATGCTGTTCGGTATAGGTGCTGTAGCATTTCTTTCTGGCTGCGTTAATGACCAATCAGACAAAAAATACAATGATACGGTAGATATTCCCGTAAATCAGGAAATGATTGCGGAACTTACTTCGCCACCAAATGTACCTACTCCGGTTGGCAAACGAATGGCAAAGAAGCTGATTGTTGATCTTGAAATTCAAGAACGTGAAGGCGAAATGACCAATGGCGTAAAATACGTGTACTGGACATTTGGCGGAACAGTTCCCGGAAGTTTTATACGTACCCGCGTGGGCGACGAGGTAGAATTTCACCTAAAAAACCACCCGGACAACAAACTTCCACATAACATAGACCTGCACGCAGTAAATGGTCCAGGTGGCGGAGCGGAATCATCTTTTGTAGCCCCCGGCCACGAAAAAGTGTTTTCCTTCAAGGTACTTAACCCCGGCCTCTATGTTTATCATTGTGCTACCGCACCGGTAGGGATGCACATTGCCAACGGAATGTATGGCCTTATTTTGGTAGAACCAGAAGGTGGTTTGTCTCCAGTTGACAAAGAATATTATATCATGCAAGGTGATTTCTATACTGAGGGAAAATATGGCGATCGTGGCCTGCAAGCTTTTGATATGCAGAAAGCAATCGATGAAAAGGCAGACTATGTTGTTTTCAACGGCCACGTGGGTGCCATGACAGGCGATAATGCCATTACCGCAAAAGTTGGTGAAAAAATTCGGCTTTTTGTTGGAAATGGCGGGCCAAACTTGGTTTCATCATTTCATGTTATTGGAGAAATATTTGACAAAGTACATGTGGAAGGGGGCGATCTCGTTAACGAAAATGTGCAAACAACCTTAATTCCCGCAGGAGGAGCCGCAATCGTTGAATTCCGTGTGGATGTTCCGGGAACTTTTATACTTGTTGACCACTCAATTTTTAGAGCCTTCAATAAAGGCGCTTTGGCAATGCTAAAAGTAGAAGGTGAAGAAAACAAAGCAATTTATTCTGGGGAAATTCGTGATGGCATCTATCTTCCAGAAGGTGGCGCAATCCAATCTATGCCTACAGGTGGGGCCAAAATTGAAAAAGAAGAAGTGAAAGCATTAGGTATTGAAGAAAGGATGGCTTTTGGCAAGGACAAATATATGGCTACTTGCGTTGCCTGTCACCAAGCTAATGGCCAAGGGATTGAAGGCGCTTTTCCCCCTTTGGCAAAATCTGATTACTTAAATGCTGATGTGGACAGAGCTATCGATATTGTATTACACGGAAAAACTGGTGAAATAACCGTTAACGGTAAAAAATACAACAGTGTGATGACCGCCCAGGCACTTAGCGATGAAGAAGTGGCAAACGTACTTACTTACGTTTATAACAGTTGGGGCAACTCCAAAAAAGAAGTTACCCCAGAAATGGTAAAGGCCGTCAGAAACAAATAATAAAATTGTTTAAATTGAAATTATATAGTCCCGTCCTTTTCTTAGTCTTTTCATTATTATTTTGCGAGGTCGCAGCCCAAAATGATAAAATGGCTTTAGTAAAGGGCGGGGTTTATTTACCCCTTTACGGTGCAGAAAATAAAACTGTTAAGGTTGAACCATTTTTAATGGATATATATCCTGTAACCAATACAGATTATTTAAAGTTTGTAGAAGAATATCCACAATGGAAAAAAAGTAATGTCAAACCTTTATTTGCCGATAAAAGTTATTTAACAAATTGGAAGGATGACGAAACCTTTCAAGGCCTTCCAAATGCTCCCGTAACAAATGTTTCCTGGTTTGCGGCAAAAAAATATTGCGAGTGCCAAGGCAAACGGCTACCCACAATGGACGAATGGGAGTTTGCTGCCATGGCTAACGAAAAAATGCAGGATGCCCGAAGAATAGAAACCTACAACCAGTATATCCTAAATTGGTATGAAACCCCAAAAACCTTTAACAATCCCATTGGGGAAACTTTTAAAAATTATTGGGGAATCTACGATCTTCACGGGTTGGTGTGGGAATGGACATTGGATTTCAATTCGGTATTAATCTCGGGAGAGTCCCGAAAAGACGTTGATAAAGATTCAAACCTATTCTGCGGAAGTGCGGCAATAGGTGCTTCAGATTTAATGAATTATGCGGCTTTTATGCGCTATGCCTTCAGAGGGAGCATGAAAGCGCGCTATTCTTCGCAAAATTTAGGTTTCCGTTGTGCGAAGGATGTTGAAAATTAAAAAATAACCCAAAATGAAAAATTTCAAATATTTAGCAATAGTGATCGCTTTAACTGCTTTTTTTTCCTGCAACAATAATTCAGAAAAAAATGTAGATACCGCTGATACTGCAAAAGTAAAAAAAACAGAAAGTGAAGCCATTCCGGAAATGTCTATCTACAACCTTCCCTCCCATTGGACCAATCAAAATGGGGAAGAAATTGAGCTGAAAGATCTGCAAGGAAAGGTAGTTGTCATGGTTATGATCTACACAACCTGTAAAGCTGCCTGCCCGCGTTTGGTTGCAGATATGCGCAATATCGAAAAACAGGTGCCCGAAGAAAAAAAGGACGATGTACAATATGTTTTTGTGAGTATTGATCCAGAAACCGATACCCCCGAAAGGCTAAAAGCTTTCAGCAAAGAGAATGAAATGGAAGATGAAAAATGGCTTTTTCTTCGCGGAACCGAAGCAGACACCCGCGAATTTGCTGCTGTATTGGCAGTTAGCTATAAAGAAATTTCCCCAATGGATTTTTCACATTCAAACATTATAAGCGTTTTTAACCACAAGGGCGAAATGGTACACCAACAAGAGGGCTTGGGCGTTGACAATAAAGAAACGGTACAGACTATTATCGATTTGGCGAAATAATCAGATCTTTATTAAAAAAGGGAAAGGGAAGGGTTTGGTTACTCTTCTTCTTTCTTTTTTCCTTTCATCACAAAGTTTATTACCAAGACACTTAGTACAACACATACAACTGCGAAAACGATTATCATTGCGGTACCTACGCCCCAATTTGCCAAGGGTATTATTGAATTTATCATCATTTTGAATATTTTTAATGGTTATGTATTGTTTTGTTTTCTGAAGTCATGGCGTGACAGTTGTAATTGGCATCTACATTTTCTGTTATTGGTTTTGGTGATATGTATGGAATGCCAAGCCCCAAACCACGAGCTATGAAAAGGCAACCTATTATTACTACAAATACCGGAATCGCACGACGTATGCGCTGCCGAACCTGCCCGTTTAAAAAATTTCCGAGGTAGATTGCCGAAGTCATTAGGGGAATAGTTCCGATGCCGAAAAGTGCCATATATAAACTTCCCTGCAACGCATTTCCTGAAGCTATGGCACCAAAAACCGCCATATAGACCAAACCACAGGGCAAAAAACCGTTTAGGAAACCAATAGTTAAAAAAGTGTCGGGACTTTTCTTTTTAAGTTCTTTTCCCAAGGCGGTCTTCACTTTGGAAATGATTCTATAGATAGATTTTGAAAAGTTATACTTATTAAATGTCTTTTGGGGAATAAAGATAACCGCGAGCATCAAAACACCTATTAAAATGGAGAGTTGCTGCTGAAAGCCAAACAGGTTCAAACTTTTGCCTACCAGTCCAAAAATGAAACCTATAATACCGTAGGCCAATATTCTTCCAAAATGATATAGTGAAATCTGTACAACCTTCTTTAGATTATTGCTTCTGCCTACGGGCAGCAAAAACGCAATAGGCCCGCACATTCCCACGCAGTGGAAACTTCCCAATAATCCAAATATGAGGGCGGTGTATAACATTCAAGGCTTGATTAATAAACTATTTCGTTTTTGTATAAATAATCTTTTCCTTCATAGCTCCATTGAACAATAGTGTTCCACCGGCCTGCGACCAAACGTTCATCGGGGATCACCATACTGTTGGACGAAAGATTTAAGGGTTCTTGAAAATCAAGTTTTTTATTGGAAGGCCTGTAAAGAAAAACAGTGCCCGTAATCTTGGAATAATCCAGGTTTTCGGGAAAAGTTAGCATCCAGCCTTTTTCGGTTTTTACACCTGTAATGTTAGCCTCCAAGGAATTTGAATTTGTTCTGTCATCAATTTCTTTTTGAAAGACCATTTCCTTTTTATAATATTCTTCGGTAACCAAATCGTAATCGTACTTTTTATCGGTACTTATTTTTATAACAAAAAACAAAATGAAGCCTATAAAAAGTATCATTCCAATCACCAATCCTGTTCCCCAATTTATTTTCATAACTTACCTTTTAATCGTTTTTAATTATAATTTCTCGGCCCAAGGAAGGTAACGCTGGTAGTTTCTATTAAATCCTCATTGCTATATACTTCAATCACAGCACGGCTTTTGTCGCCACTCAAGGCTGCATTATTGATTTCGATAAAAAGAGTCCCTTCCGCCAACCCTTGTGCAGGAACAATTATTTCACCCTGTTTTACACTATGGATCGTTCCTTTTGGGGATTTTAGTTTAAAGTGGATATTTTCAATATTTTTCGTGGTTTTGTTGAGCAATTTATATGTAAAAACATTACTTATAATGTTGTTTTCCTTGTGTTCATAAAGCTGCCCGGGAAGCCGTAAGATGTTTGCCTCCACATCACTCCTTAGGAACAACATTCCGGTAAGCACCCCAATCAGGATAACCAAAACCGCTGTGTAGCCCTTTAAACGTGGCGTAAATTTGAATTTTGCCTTCTTTTCGATATTTTCTTCACTGGCATAACGAATTAAGCCTTTTGGCAGATTTACCGCTTCCATCATGTGATCACAAGCGTCTATACAAGCCGTGCAGTTTACGCACTCCAGTTGCGTTCCGTTGCGGATATCAATACCTGTTGGGCAAACCTGTACGCATTGGAAGCAATCTATACAGTCCCCTTTGCCCGTAGCTTCTCGATCTTCATTTTTTTTGAATTTTGCCCGGCCCGCTTCCTTTTCACCACGTTTGTGGTCGTATGCCACAATTATGGATTTATTGTCCAACAGCACACCCTGTAACCTTCCATAAGGGCAAGCGATAATACATACCTGCTCACGGAACCATGCAAATATAAAATAGAAGACACCTGTGAATATCAGTAATGATAGTAAGGTGCTGATGTGCGCTAAGGGCCCTTCAACTACATATTGTATCAAACGGTCGCTTCCTATTAGATATGCAAGGAATATATTTGCGATTAAGAATGAAATGGTAAAAAAGATAAACCACTTTAGTGCTCGTTTCCGAATCTTTTCAGCATTCCAAGCTTGTTTGTCCAAACGCATCTGCGCCCCTCTATCGCCATCAATCCAATACTCAATTCTTCTGAAGACCATTTCCATAAAAATGGTCTGAGGACAAATCCACCCACAAAAGATTCTTCCAAAGGCAGCTGTAAAAAATATAATGAAAACTACCCCAATTACCATCATTATAACAAAAATATAAAAATCTTGGGGCCAAAAAGGGAATCCAAAAATGTTGAAACGGCGCTCCAGAACATTAAAGAGCAGAAATTGGTTTCCGTTAATCTTCACGAACGGAGCGGCGAACAGAAAAGCAAGCAGAAAATAACTTACATATTTTCTGTATTGATACAGTTTTCCCGAAGGTTTCTTAGGATAAACCCATGCTCTTTTGCCTTCTTCGCTAATCGTACCAATGCTGTCTCTAAACTTTTCGTTTTCGGGAGTATCCAAAGTATATTTATTTTGGTATATTATTGAATTAAAGGTTTTTATTTTCCGTTTGCCTGAAGATTATCTACGACAGGTACATCGGTCATTTCAATTGTGGTTGAGTCTATTACCTTTGCTTCCACATTATCAACTGGTGCGTTTTCATCTACCCACACATCTCCTTCGGGTTCCTTCCCATCCGCAGGATTCGTACCGTGAAGTGTCATAACATAACTTGCTACTTGGGCCATCTCGCTAGGTTTTAGATCTGTTTTCCAGGAAATCATCCCTTTTCCGGCACGTCCTCCTTCGCTTATGGTGTGGAAAATGTTTTTGATTCCCCCGCCCAATATCCAATAATCATCGGTTAGGTTTGGACCAATACCGCCGCCGCCGCTATCTTTATGGCAAGCAACGCAATTATCGGTAAAAATTGTTTTCCCGGCCGCAATATCGCTGGCATCGGTAAGCAATTCTACTGTATTTGCATCTATTAGGTCTTTGTTGTTCTTTTTATATTCTGCCACGTCCAGTTTTGCCTGGGCGACTTCGGTTTCGTATTCCTCTATTTGGTTTTCGCCATTAAAAATTTCAAAACGAACCAAATACACAACAGCAAAAATTATTGTGGCATAAAACATATAGACCCACCAGGGCGGAAGCGTGTTATCCAACTCGCGGATTCCGTCATAATTATGGTCCAAAACAATTTCCTGCTCTTTTGCCATAGGTTTGGCATCGAGCATTTCTTTGTATTTTCTTTTAAACCAGCCAAATTGATTTTGTTCTCTTAGTTTTTCGGCGGCCAAATAGCGTTCCTTCGCTTCTGGGTTTAATCCTCCAAAAAGGATACGCTGCAGCGCTGCGGCAACAATTTCCAGTGCTATGGCGAAAAAGACCAACATTGCCAGAACAGCCCAGATGATTGGGTATTTTACAATCGCCCACTGGTCACCGGAATCAATGGTAAGTTCCAAGAGAAAAAAGGCGAGTATCGCAAAACCGATGACTCTTAAAAATGATGCTGTGGTTTTCATAGTAAATTTTCGTTTTGGTAGTTAGTATCTTCTTCCAATGGAATGTTGCTCACTTCTTTTATATGCTCTTTTTTAGCGGTAATTACCCAATAAAAAAGTACCACAAAAAAGATGAAGAATATTAATAATGAAATCATTGGGTATATTTGAACATTGTCTATGTTCTCGAGGTTTCCTTTTACAAATTTCAACATAACTATTCGCTTTTTGCTGATGCATTCTCAGCGTTATCTACTTTAATATCTGTTCCCAATCGTTGCAAATAAGCGATAATCGCCACAATCTCACGGTCCTTCATTTCAATAAAATCCTCGCCATTTTCCTCAGCATATTTTTTGCTTGCTTCGTAGGTACTTACAAAGTCGGGGTCGCTGTAAAGGTTTTTCTCTATTTGGGTACCTTGCTCGTCCATCCATTTTTGGGCATTGGCTATTTCTTCCTCTGTATAGGGAACACCAAGAGAAACCATGGCCTTCATTTTATCTTCTGTTTTTGATTTATCCAATTCTGAATTTATCAACCATTTATACGAAGGCATAATAGAACCTGATGAAGTACTCTGCGGGTCATACATATGGTTGAGGTGCCAGTTATCGGAGTATTTTTTGCCCACACGGTGCAAATCCGGCCCCGTACGTTTACTTCCCCAAAGGAATGGGTGGTCATACACATATTCACCAGATTTTGAATACTCGCCATAGCGTTCCACTTCACTTCTAAAAGGACGGATCATCTGGGAGTGGCAGCCCACGCAACCTTCACGAATGTATATGTCGCGACCTTCCAGCTCAAGTGGCGTATAAGGTTTTACACTGGATATCACGGGAACGTAATCATCAACCAGCAAAGAGGGAATAATCTGCACCGCTCCCCCAATTAATATGGCTATGGTGGCATAAATGGTAAGTTTTACTGGGCGGCGTTCCAACCAAGTATGGTAGCCTTCGCCAGCGGTTTGTCTTTTGGTCACTGGTGATAATGGTGCGGCTTCAGCAAGCTCATCCGTAACCTTACTGCCCCTGCGCGCGGTCATTACAACGTTATAAAGTGCTATAAACGCTCCGGTAATATACAAACTACCTCCAATGGCGCGCATCCAATACATTGGGATGATTTGTGTAACCGTTTCAAGGAAGTTACCGTATGTTAACGTTCCGTCGGGATTAAATTGATTCCACATAGATGCCTGCATAAACCCGGCGACATACATGGGCAATGCGTACATGATGATCCCCAACGTACCAATCCAGAAATGTGCATTGGCCAGTTGCGTGGAATACAATTTTGTTTTGAAAAGTCGCGGCACCAACCAATAGATCATCCCAAAGGTCAAAAATCCGTTCCAAGCAAGGGCGCCAACGTGAACGTGGGCAATAATCCAATCGCTAAAGTGTGCTATTGCATTTACGTTTTTAAGTGAAAGCATTGGTCCTTCAAAAGTTGCCATACCATAACCTGTAATGGCTACTACCATAAATTTTAACACAGGGTCTACACGTACTTTATCCCAAGCCCCACGCAACGTTAAAAGACCGTTTATCATACCTCCCCAAGAAGGGGCGATGAGCATTACAGAAAACGCCACACCTAAGTTCTGGGCCCATTCCGGTAGTGCGGAATACAATAAGTGGTGAGGTCCCGCCCATATATAGATAAAGATCAATGACCAAAAGTGAACGATGGACAACCGGTATGAATATACAGGCCTGTTAGCCGCTTTTGGAACAAAATAATACATCAATCCCAAAAAGGGTGTGGTTAGGAAGAACGCTACCGCATTGTGGCCATACCACCACTGCACCAGCGCATCCTGGACTCCAGAATAGGCTGAATAGCTTTTAAGTGCAGATATAGGAAGCTCCATGCTGTTTACGATATGCAAAACGGCAACTGTTACAAAGGTTGCCAAATAGAACCAGATTGCTACATATAGGTGGCGCTGGCGTCTTTTGACCATCGTCATAATCAAATTGAGCCCAAACGCTACCCATATTACCGCAATGGCAATATCAAAAGGCCATTCCAGCTCGGCATATTCTTTTGAAGTTGTATAGCCTAGCGGAAGTGTAATAGCAGCGCCAACAATAATGGCCTGCCAGCCCCAAAAGTTCAGGTTGCTTAAAAAATCACTCCACATACGTGCTTTAAGCAAGCGTTGTGTAGAATAATATACTCCCGCAAAAATGGCATTGCCCACAAAAGCAAAAATTACCGCATTGGTGTGCAAGGGTCTTAACCGCCCAAAACTGAGCCACGAAATGCCATCTGTCATGTTCGGGAACAAAAACATATAGGCCAGCAGTAAGCCTATACTCATACCAATGATTCCCCAAAAAATGGTAGCATTGATGAATTTTTTGACAATTTGGTTGTCGTAGTAAAACTGTTCTGTTTGCATAGTGTCAATAGAATTATTTTTCTGGATTGGTTTTATTTTCTTTTGGAGTGTTTTTTTTATTTGAAAGACCTTCCTTTACCAGTTCATCATCAAAGAGCATACGTACTGAAGGAGTATAGGTATCATCATATTGCCCTTTTTTTACTGAAAAGATAAACAACGCAAAAAATATGAGCGCCACAAAAACGCTAATCGCCAAGAGCATATATATTATGGTCATACCTGAAATTTATTATTCAAAATTATTATTGCAAATATCATTAAAATATGACATTTGTCAATTTTACTTATTTATATCCGTTCTTAATTTCTTTCCCGCAAATTGGCTCATGACTGTTGTGAAAACAACAATGCTTATTGAGCTCAAAGGCATTAATATTGCCGCAACTACAGGCTGCAAATGCCCTGTGACGGCAAACGACAAGCCTATTAAATTATAAATTAAAGAAAACAAAAACGCCCATTTAATAATCTTCACTCCTTTTATTGAAAGGTTTAAAAAATCGCCGATTTTGTTAAACCGGGAAGCATCCAAAATACCATCACATGCCGGTGAAAACACATTTGTATTTTCTGAAATTACAAAACCAACATTACTTTGCTTTAAAGCTCCGGCGTCATTAAGGCCATCGCCTACCATCAATACTTGCTTTCCACTTTGCTGGAGTGTTTTTATGAAGTTAAGCTTATCGTCCGGTTTTTGGTTAAAATAAAGTTTAGTGCCTTTTGGCAGTATTGCTTCTAAACGTTTGCGTTCGCCTTCGTTGTCGCCGGAAAGTACGATTATCTCTTTCCCGTCACTAAGCTGTCCAAAAATTTCAGCAACACCTTTTCGGTATTCGCTATTAAAAATGTAACAACCCTTGTAAACTTGATTGGCGCTGATGTGGATGGTGGTTTTGTTTTTTATTTCTGAAATCAATTCACCACCATAGCCCACAAAATCATAGGAACCTACTTTTATGGAATTGTTTTTGGAAGTAGCGGAAATCCCCTTCCCTACTTCTTCTTCAAACTCATCCAGGGTTTGGATATTATTTTTTTCGAGAATATTGTAAAGCGAGCGGCTAAGAGGATGGCTCGATGCCCGAAGGGTGCTTGTAAGCAACTGTTTTTCAACCTCTGAAAGCGCAACGCCTTCGTATGCAATCAGGCTTTTTTGATTTGTGGTAAGCGTTCCGGTTTTGTCAAAAACCACGGTATCCAACTTTGCCATTTGTTCAATCACCGAAGCTTCCTTCAAATACAGTTTCTCCCTTCCAAAGATTCTGAGCAAATTGCCCAAAGTGAACGGTGCAGCTAGTGCAATGGCACACGGACAGGCAACAATCAAGACCGAAGTAAATACATTAAACGCTTTTGAGGGATCAACCAGCAACCAAAATATGGTAGAAATAAAAGCCACGGAAAGAATAGCAACCGTAAATCGCTTGCTTATACTGTCTGTCAGGGATTCAAAAATTCCTGTTTTGTCCTTACTGAAAACATCGTTGCTCCAAAGCTGCGTTAAGTAGCTCTGTGCAACGGGTTTCAGTACTTCCACTTCCAAAATTCCAGCTTGTTGTTTGCCGCCAGCAAAGAGTTTATCACCACTTTGCTTGGAAATTGGCTCTGCTTCACCAGTAACAAAACTGTAATCTATCAGCGCATTTCCTTTTATTAAAATGGCATCCACTGGAATTATTTCGTTATTGCGAATTAGCAAACGATCCCCTTTTTTTACGTTGTAAACTTCAGCTTGTTCTTCAATGGTTTTTCCTTCGGAATTTTTGAAAAGGCGCGTTACAGCAATAGGAAAGTATGATTTGTAATCACGTTCAAAGGATAGATAGCTGTAGGTTTTTTGCTGAAAAAATTTCCCAAGCAATAAAAAGAAAACCAGCCCAGTAAGACTGTCGAAAAAGCCCGTGCCCCAATTCATCACAATATCCATTGTGCTTCTAATAAAAAGTACCGCAATTCCCAAAGCAATGGGAACATCAATATTTAATATTTTTGAACGAAGTCCTTTGTATGCTGAAATAAAATACCCACTTCCTGAATAAAAAACAACCGGAAGTGAATATGCAAACATCAACCACCGGAAAAAAGGTTTGAATTGGTCCAACCAAAATTCGGAATGCTCAAAATATTCAGGAAACGAAAGGAACATCACATTTCCAAAAGCAAAACCTGCAATACCCAATTTATATATTAGGCTTCGGTTTATGTTTTTTTCTTTTTTCGCAGAATCATCTAGTGAAATATAGGGTTCGTAACCTATTCGGCTTAAAAGAACAACAAGATTTTTAAGTGAATTTTCTTCCGCTGAAAAAGTGATTCGAACTGTTTTCTCTGGAAAATTTACTTGTGAAGATTTTACAGAAGGATTAAGTTTATTGAGGTTTTCGAGAATCCAAATACAACTACTGCAATGTATTGAAGGAATTAAAAAAGAGACAATTTGTGTGCTTCCATCGTTAAATTCAAGCAATTTTTCAACAATGGCTTCATTGTCGAGAAAGTCATATTTACCAGCAATTTCCTTTGGTGAAATGCCCGGTGTTTTCTCAAGATCGTAATAATAATTTAAGTCGTTGTCATTCAGAATATCAAAAACCGTTTTGCAGCCATGGCAACAAAAGGATTTTTCCCCATGCTTAATTTCAATGTCCAAACACGGATCACCGCAATGGAAACAGTTTACCATCAATCTTAAATTTGCTCGTTATACTGACACAAAGTTTAGTAATATAAGCTGTTCAAAAAATGACAAATATCACTAAAGCTATTTACCACGATATTTTAACTTTTCTTGACCTTACAGGTATTTATTCCAAAAAGTGTGTAAAGTGGACAAAAACTAATGAAACTTGTTAAAACAAAAATAGCAGCAAATACAAGCAACACAATAGCCAATGTTCCGCTAATAACACCAAAATAATACAAAGCCACTACTATTGCAGCTATAAGCAGTCTAATTGTGCGGTCTGTGCCGCCCATGTTTTTTTTCATATCTCAAAATTTAATTGATTAATAAACATCTGTAAATGTGCTAAATAAAGTGATTCAATGTAAGCAATTTTAACCGTTCTTAGGATACGCTTTTGAAATATTTTTTAAAAAAAGAATTGCAACCGATATAGGAAAAGTCAAACTCAAAATTGCTAAAAGCAAATAATGATTTGGAATGAACGGAAGGTTCAGCCAAAGGGCAAAGGCGTTATAAAAAATTAAAAATTCAGTTGTCATAAAGGCAAAAACGAAGATCCATACAAAACTTTTGGGAAGCCTTATCAGTTTAAAATTGCTCAGAAAAGCAAGTAATGTTGTGATTACGATTCCCAGAAAAACCAAATGCAGATATCCAATTACAAAATCTTTAAGTTGATAAGCTAAATTCGCGATATAAGGAAATGCTGAAAAGAGTTGCATCAACAGCTTTAAAATGAGTAAACTTCCAGCTATTTTCAGAAGAAAAAAACAAATTGGAGCAAATGATTTTTTTATTAGAATGAAATAATCTTTAAGCAATAAATAAAGTTCAAAAAAAGCCAATATTTGAGCCACTGCCCCAGTCAATCCAAGTATGTAAAAAACAATAGGAGGAACAAACCATAGTGCCGAAAGGAACACAGTGAAAAGCACACCAAAATTTAAAAGTAGAAAAAATGATTTCAGTTTTTCAGGGTTGAACTGAATTCCTTTTTCTTCAAAAATATAAAACAGCACGCCCAAAAGTGCCAAAATAAACCAACCGTTGTACTGAAAATGAAGGTAGAAGTAAATGGAGGTCTTGTACCAAATTGATTCGGGTCCCAAGGTTGCCATCACTCCGCCAATTGTCCACGGACCAATGCTGGAAAGGACTAGGTATAAAAGTGCTGTTTTTATAAGTTTCCACGAAAAGCGATTTTTAAATTTCTGCGGAATATGCTTCATTGCAAACCACGAAAACCAGTAGGAAGCGAATAAGAAAAGTGTGGAGAAAATAATGGAAAACAGTGCGTATCCCTGAATTGGAAAGGTTACCAACATTCCTAAAATACAAACATTCGTAAATATAAAAATGTGTTTGTAAAGCTTCGGTTTCTCTGCCTCAGAAAGAAAGATTTTGTAAATCAAGGTAGTCAATCCCAAATAAACCCAGCCCAATAAGGCGGTGTGGGAATGAGCGTGAAGTAAAAACTTATAATTAAAAGGAAGTGATATAACAACATAGAGCCTTAACAAAACGCCCATTAATGCAACGACCAAAAAATAGGCCAAGGCTATGCCGATATGTTTCTTTAAATCTATCAAGACGTAAAATTAAAAAACAGTCCGGAATTTGGCAGCAAACATTCAAAGTTGCCAATCTTCCGGGCTGTCCTAAAAACCAATCAAATAAAAATCCAGATTTGGGGCTGGGGATACTCTTTTATAGAATTAAGCTTTTTTAAGTTTCTTTTCCAAGTTCAAAGCTTTTGGAAAAAGAATATTGTTTTCCAAGTGTATGTGCTGGTGCAAATCCTGCTCAAACTCATCAAGCTTTGCGTAAAATGCGCGATAAGTGTTGCAAGCGCCTTGTGGTGGTGTATAGTTGTTGCTTAATTTTGAAATCTTACGCAAAATCTCACCGGCTTCCTCATGCTCCTCTTCCATCATTTTTATTGGGTTTTCCACAGTGCCAAAATGGATTGGAGGTACTTCGCTGTTTTCGCGTTCGGCAATTACAAGTTTTTTAATGAAAGGGAATAGTATCAGTTCTTCCTTTTTTTGGTGTGCCGCCATAGCTTGAACAACTTGTGTTACCAAAGCTTCAATTTCGGCAAGTTCAGTATAGTGGTGGCCATGAACATGGTTCACACGTTTGGAATATTGTAGTAAAAGAGGGCTGCTCTCCTCTACATAATGATGGTGAACATTTATAATATGATCTGTCAAAAAGTCTAGCTTCCAACTGTTGTAGTCGTGAGCACGGTCCTGAATGCTATCCAGGTTCAAAAGCTCTGCCTCTATAATTGAAGGATCTATGTTAGCTTTTTCGCAGGCACGGGCAATGCTAATGCCTCCACCACAGCAAAAGTCTATTCCGTGCTTTTTGAAAATATGGGCTGCTTTTATATTTTCCGTAACCACATCAGCTACGGTACGTTCTTGAAGTGTTGTCATAATTTTAAACTTTTAATGAATAATGATGCTGCAAATTTCAGTATAAAAAAAGGGGCAAAATATGACTTAAATCATAAAATGACACTTTTGTCAGAAATTAATTTAAGAAGTCATCTTGACTTTTTTGATTGAAGCGAAAATGAGCAGTTTTGAGTTTGATTGAAGGCTTCTTTGAGTTTCATAGCAGCGTTACGAAAGGATAAAAAGACGAAAAGCAGGCTCAAAAGAGCCATTTTTTAGCCAATTGAAAAAAGTCAAGATGACTTCTAAGTGTATAACCAATTAACAATAAATAAATTTTGTTAAAAAAATCTATTCCCAAAAGGGATCGTGATAATCTGGGGATTTTTCTATACCGTTGTGGATTTCCTCTATTTTTTCAAGTTGCGCCTCTGTTGCTACATTTTGGATTTCATTAAAAAGTACGCGTTCTTCAAACCGGATATGGGAATCGAGTTCCTCCTCCAATTGATGAAGTGATTTTTCTGGACTATTGCTATTGGCAAACAATCTCTTTATTCGTCTATGTTCCTTCAGGGCTCGTTCAATTAACTCATTATTTGCACCAAGTATTGGGAAAAGATATTTTTCCTCATCGTTGAAATGAGGTTTAATTTCGTATTCATAAAACCACTTTGCAAATTCCTGCATACGTCCTATTTCAACATTTTTACTGAAACCTTTCCGTAATTTCCAACTGAACAGCAATCCAAAATGATGTTGCCTACTAAACGGTTGCAAAGCTTTATGGCGTTTTATAGGTTTTTTCTTTTCCATAGATTATCTTTTTAAAAAGGACATTCCGTCGTCCAACCCGTGGGCCAATTCATAAAGACTGGTGTTTTGAAGCATTTTTTTCAAGTCGTCCCTGATTCCTGCAAACTTATTGTGCATTGGGCAAGGTTGTAGCACATCACAAGATTCAAATCCGAGAGCACAGCCCATATAGATAGAATCCCCATCTATTGCTGAAACAATATCGCTCAACTTAATGGTCTCTGCCCTACCCTTAGGTATTACAAAACCACCTGTAGGGCCTTTTAACGAATCGAGTATATCACTCTTGGCTAATTGATGCAAGATCTTTGCGGTAAATGCTTCTGGAGAATTGATGTTAAAGGCAATATCCTTCAAACTAACGCGATTGCCCAAAGAGGATTGTGAGGCTATATACACCGTTGCTTTTATTCCATATTGACAAGCTTTTGAAAACATAACCAATTTTACACGAAGCAAAGATACATAAATATCCTATTTCTGATAAAGTTATCAGAAATAAATTATTCTTGTTATCATATTGGTTTTATTAATGTTATAGTTTCAAAAATGTCTCTCCATTCCGAAGTTTTTCAGAAAGTTGCATTACGGTAGTATTTTCACACATCTTTTTCAATCCCTTCCTAACTTCATTAAACTGATCGTGAACTGGACAAGGATGCTCAGCAGAACATTCAGGTAATCCTAGACTACAGCCATTAAAAATAGAGTCTCCATCAATACAAGCAACTATTTCTGCGAGCGTGAGTTTAGATTTTTTTTCTAAATAAAAACCGCCATTAGGCCCTTTTTTTGAAAGGATTATTCCTGCTCGTGCAAGTTGTTGACAGATTTTCGCAGTAAATGGTTCTGGAGAATCAACAGCTTTGGCAATTTCGACAATATTGGGGCGCTTATCCAGTTGAGATTGTTCCGCAATAAAGAGGACCGATCTTATTCCGTATTCACAAGCTTTTGAGAACATAATGTTTGTTTTTCCCAAATTTAAAAAATTCCAACAATTAAAAAGTATAAAAACACCTTAAAGTCCATGTATGGAGAACCTTAGGCTTTTAAAACCAAAAGAATATTTAAAAATTTAGTGAAACCGTTTTTTTGCTGCCTTCTCCAATGCCTCCCGATGATCGGGATGCGCAATGGATATTAGCGCTTTGGCACGTTGCTCCAATCCTTTTCCAAAGAGATTCACCACGCCATATTCCGTAACCACATAATGAACGTGCGCCCTGGTTGTGGTAACACTGGCCCCTTCTTTCAAAAACGGTGTGATTTTGGAAACACCTTTATTGGTTACCGAAGGCATCGCAATAATGGGCTTCCCTCCTTCTGAAAGTGAGGCGCCACGGATAAAATCCATCTGCCCGCCCACTCCGGAATATTGGTACATCCCAATACTGTCCGCACAAACCTGTCCTGTTAAATCAATCTCAATCGCGCTGTTAATTGCGGTAACCCTGGGGTTTTTTCTAATGATGGCTGTGTCATTTGTATAACCGGCTTCTTTAAAATGCACAGTTGGGTTATCATCAATAAAATCGTATAATTTCTTAGTGCCCATCGCGAAACAGGTAACTATTTTTCCTGTTTTAATTTCTTTGTCTTCGCCTGTTATAATTCCCTTTTCTACCAAAGGAAGTATTCCATCACTGAACATTTCTGTGTGTATTCCCAATCGTTTATGGTTGCCCAAATTATGAAGCACGGCATTTGGAATATTGCCGATGCCCATTTGCAACGTAGCACCATCCTCAACCAAACCAGCAACGTGCTTGCCAATGGTAGCTTCAACTTCAGTTGGCGTTCCTAATTTAGAAGCATGGATAGGTTCTTCTATTTCAACTGCAAAATCTATATTTTTTATGTGAATAATTCCATCGCCGTGCGTTCTGGGAACCTGGGGGTTTATTTGAGCGACAACTTTTTTGGCTGTTTGAATTGCGGGCAAGGTAACATCAACAGAAACACCCAGCGAGCAATAACCATGCTTATCAGGAGGCGAAACTTGAATGAAAGCCACATCCAAAGGCAGAATATTTCTTCTGAAAAGCCAATGGATTTCACTTAAAAAAACCGGAATATAATCCCCGTGAATCGTATTTACGCCTTTCCTAACATTATCGCCTACAAAACAACTTGAAAGTTTAAATGCTTCTGTGTATGGCGCTTGGGTGTATTTGGCCTCACCATGGGTGTGGATTTGGATAATTTCAACATTCTTCAGTTCGCGATAGCGTTCACACAAAGTGTCTATCAATAAATTGGGCGTCATTGCGGCGCCCTGAAAAAATATGCGATTATTGGATTTTACTATGGATACGGCCTCTTGGGCTGATACGATTTGCATAATTTTATTTTTGTGCAAAGTTGTAAAAAATATACTTTACCGTAAATGATAATTGTCACAAAGCTTCCTTAAAAGGGACAACCAAAGTAGAAATATCATTGACAATTGAAACCCCCTTGTCATTATTATACCATACTTGCAGCATTTCCCTAAAAGCTTCATCAATTTTTCCGTGATGGGCTTTGTAATCACTCACCAATTTCGTGGCAGCTTTGGAGCGGGGACCAAAAGTATTAATAACCTTGAATGAAGCATCAAGTATAACAACCAAAGGAATGGAGCGCGAACCTTTTGTCAAAAATCGATCCATTAATTCCGGGGTTTCATCGCGAAGCACAATCTTCAAATCGATATTTTCCGAAAGCTGCGCAATCTTGTTTAGGAATGGAAGCGTTTGTGCAGCATCGCCACACCAAGGTTCGCTGATTACAAGCCAAGTTTGTTTTTCAGAAATGTTCTTGAAAACTTCAATACTCTCTTCAGAAATATTAGCGGTTTTGTCCAATCGCTTGGTACGGCTGAAGTTTAGCTTGGTATAATCAATCTTCTCCTGGGTTTGTTCGCCAGTGGTCCTGCCCACTTCTACTAATTGTTTGAAAAGCAAGTTGTATTCGGAATAATCCATGGCTTTTTTCACCGAGTTTTCTAATAAGGTTTTCATATTGTTTCTTTTATTTTTTATAATCTTCATTAAAAAATCCACCGCGATTTTCTGTTCGGTTTAAGGATTGCTGAATAATCAAATGCGCTACATTTACCATATTCCGAAGTTCTGAGAGTGCTGTATTGAGCTTGTGTTTTTGATACAGCGCCTCCATTTGAAAATACAATTTTTCAAGTTGAAGGGATGCTTCTTTTAAATCGCTGTTGTTTCGAACCACGCCAGCATATCTTCGCATCAACCACTGAAGTTGCCCCGTTTTTTGCGGAAGAATTTCAGAACCTATCAATAAAACCGTGCCTTCGTCATTCCATTCAGGAATGGCTTTGGTCGTGCGGGAAGGCTTATGTTTACGGAGATACTGAAAAATACGGTCCGCATATACCAACGCTTCCAGCAACGAATTGGATGCCAACCGGTTGGCGCCGTGCAAGCCAGTACAAGAACATTCACCACAGGCAAAAAGATTTTTCAGTGAAGTTTTTCCGTCCAAATCCACAACAACGCCACCGCAGAGATAATGCGCTGCGGGAACCACTGGAATCCAATCCTTCGCAACGTTGATGCTTTGCTGCAAACAGGTTTCATAAATATTCGGGAAGTCCTGTTTAAAATCTTCGATATCCAAATGTGTACAATCCAAATAAACACAATCTGCGCCAGACATTTTAATCTCGGAATCAATGGCGCGCGAAACAATATCGCGGGAAGCCAATTCGCCACGTTCGTCATATTTCAACATAAACCGCTCACCATTTTTGTTCCGAAGAAATGCTCCAAAACCACGCACCGCCTCCGAAATCAAAAAGGAAGCGCCGTTGTTTCCATCGTAAAGTGCAGTGGGATGAAACTGGATGAACTCCATATTTTGGATTTGCACCTTTGCACGATATGCCATCGCAATACCATCGCCTGTTGCAACGACGGGATTGGTGGTGTGCCCGTAAACTTGCCCCATTCCTCCCGAAGCCAACGTAGTGCAGTCTGCTTTTATGGTAAAAATATTCCCCGAAATCTGATCCAAAACATAGGCACCATAACACGAAAGGTTTTCAGTTTTGTCTTCTGAAAAATGATGTTCCGTTATCAAATCTATCGCAAAATGATGCGGAAGCAATGTAATATTTGCAAGTTGATTGGTGCGCGCTAAAAGTGCGCGTTCTATTTCGTTGCCTGTGGTGTCCTTATGGTGGATTACCCTAAACTGGGAGTGGCCTCCTTCCCTGCCCAAAGTAAGTTCGCCATCGGAATCAGTATCAAAATTGGCGCCCCACGTCATTAATTCGCGTAATCTTTTGGGACCTTCTTTTATGACCATTTCCACCACGGCTCTGTTACAAAGTCCGTCCCCAGCAATCAAAGTATCCTCAATGTGTTTTTGGAAGGAATCTTCTTTTAGATCAAAAACCGCCGCCACTCCTCCCTGCGCATATTTTGTGTTCGATTCAGATTCGTTGGCTTTGGTTACAACCGTTATTTTTCTCTTCGGAAATTCCGCAGCAAGTTTCACCGCAAGTGTCAAGCCCGCAGCGCCCGAACCGATAATCAAATAATTGGTTTCTATCATTACTTTGATAATTCCAGCATTCGCTCAATGGGCAGAATGGCTTTTTTCCGTATTTCTTCGGAAACCTCTATTTGCGGTGTTTCGTTCAGCAGACAGTCGTACAGCTTTTGCAAAGTGTTCATTTTCATAAACGCACATTCACTGCAGGCACAGGTATTGTCCTCTTCCGCTGGCGCTGGAATCAATACAGCTTGCGGCACTTCCTGCTGCATTTTATGGAGAATTCCAGCTTCCGTTGCAACAATAAATTTTTCAGAAGGATGTTTTTTCACATAATCAATCATTCCCGCCGTAGAACCGATATAGTTTGCGGTTTCCAAAATATGGCCTTCACTTTCAGGATGTGCAATTATTTTTGAACCGGGATGTTCCTTGTAGAGTTTTAACAATTTATCCATTGAAAAAGCCTCGTGCACGATGCAGGAACCATCCCAAAGTAGCATTTCCCTTCCGGTCTTTTTCAGAATATATTTCCCCAGATTTTTATCGGGTGCAAAAATAATGGGAACATCCTTCGGCACGGAATTCACTATTTTTTCGGCATTGGAAGAAGTACAAATAATATCGCTCAAGGCTTTCACTTCCGCAGAACAATTCACATACGTTATCACAACGTGCTTCGGATGGGCTTCAACCAATTTCCTGAAAGCATCCGGCGGACACGAATCTGCCAGTGAACAGCCCGCCATCAAATCGGGCAACAAAACTTTTTTATCGGGGTTCAATATTTTTGCGGTCTCGGCCATAAAATGCACGCCCGCAAAAACGATCATTTCGGCATCTGTTTCCGCAGCTTTTTGCGAAAGGCCCAAACTATCGCCCACATAATCGGCCACTTCCTGAATTTCGGGCACTTGGTAGTAGTGCGCAAGGATTACGGCATTTTTTTGCTTTTTTAGCTCGGTTATTTTTTGATGTAAACCCATCGGGAATCAAGTTTTAATTTTTTGAAGAAATACTTTGAAAATAGGATTTGCAACAATCAACAGCGAAACAAAAATCCCTATTCCAAAGATGAAGAACGAAATGTAATACGGCACGATCGAATCCTGCATTTCAGCAAACGATCCTTCTTTTGAAACGTACATCCAGTAGCTGCGCTTAGCTCCTGCAATTATCAACGAAACGAAAAAGATAAACAACGAAATATTGAATACCATAAAGCCGCGCATCACCCAAGGAGTATCCATCTGGCGTCTGGGCTGCAGCCGGTGGGCAATAAAAAACAGAGCCGAAAAAAGTATTGTTGTGTTAATTCCAATAGTGGTTCCCATAGAATGCGCCACAGTAATATGTGTACCATGCGTAAAGAAATTGATGGCCGGAATTGAAAAAAGGAGCGCGAGAATTATATTCAGAAAAATCCACAAATCAGTTGCCAATAAAAACCGATAGGCCATGGGGTGGTTTTCCTTTTCAACTTTTAAAACCGAGCGTTTCCAGTTGTAAATAATGGAAGCCAAAACAATCCACTCGGTCATACTGATTCCATAGGCTACATACCGGATCCACGGCTGTGTGGGCAGTAAATAGGTGTGGTGCGCCCAGCCAAACATCAAATTTATAAGCCCCAAAAAATAGAAGAAAAACGCCATTTTATTGGTAGCCACATTACTATCCTTCTTAATTTTGGACATCAGATAAATAGAAATTCCATAAACCAGCATATTCCACGAGCCCGTGAACGAGCCGGTGGATTTCCATTGCACGGCAAAATCCTTTATAAAATGCAATCGAAAAAAATCGAACAGCCAAAAATGCGCCTCCATCAAATGGTAGCACATAAAGGCGATGCCGGTGCCCCACATCCAAAAATAGACGGGCCACCCCTTCATATTGGTGTAAAGCGTCTTGAAATAATTAATGCCGAAAAGTACCCAGCCAAGTAAAATCGGGATCATCAAAATGGGTTTGAAGGCGAAATATTCCCGCCCTTCGGTATAATCGAAAGCAAAAGAGAAATAAATAGCGACGCCCGTAAACAGGAAAAGCAGGAAATGAAGCCACTGCATTTTGGATGAAAAAAGCTCGAATTTCTCAACCGAAGCTACAAAAAAGTAGATACTCCCCGTGGCTGCAAGTACGATCCACGAGGTTTCCGAGGTAACGTGAAAGGGCCTCAGCTTGGAGAAGGGAAACGCTTCCTTTAAAAAATCGGGCAAGAGGTATTGAAACGATGCGGCAAGCCCAAAAAACATCCCCATAAAAAGGGCGATGAGCGCAAACAACAAGAAATAGAGCGGCACTTTATTCTTCATTTCGATACTTTATTTTTACCCAGCCCGTGGCCTCGATCTCAGCGTCATAATTTGGGTAAATGCCCGTTTCATCCACCTGTTTCAAATATTCCACGAGCGCATCCTTTTCTTCCTCTGTAAAGTGGAATTGCGGCATACTCTTAACCCCGCTGTTCAAAAATGCTTTTATATAGTTCGGGCCCTTGCCCTCGGTAGAATATACGTTGGTCAAATCCGGTCCCAAATATCCGCCCAAACCATATAATTGATGACAGGACCAGCAACGGTTCTTTTGAAACAATTGCTGGCCATTTACCGCCACCGGGGATAACTTTTCCACGGCCACATAGCCATCGGTATTATAGATCACATAATTGTAAAAGCCGAAAAGGGCGAGCAAAATCACCATAATAAAAATATAAGGCCTTGGATTGGCGACCATTTCCGTTTGAATTAATTGGCCATAAAAATACCTTTTCACTTCAGTGCGAAATATGACAATTGTCAGTTTTTAGGATATGAACATCTTTTAATTTCGCCAAGGCATTTTTTATAAAATTTTTATTCCTTTCAATAGGATACGATTGCAACAAACCATGGTGAACCAAGAACTTCTCAACCCCAAAACTATTACGATCATCGGGGCTTCCAACGACACTGGGAAACCCGGTGGCAATATGCTGAAAAATATTCTTGCCGGAGGATTTTCAGGAATCATTTACGCGGTGAATCCGAAAGAAAAAAAAGTGCAGGGCATAACTAGCTTTGCTGAAGTAAAGGATATACCTCAAACTGATCTTGCCATTATTGCCATTCCCGCAAAATATTGTCCCGAAACCATAAAAAATTTAGCCGAAGAAAAAAACACCAAAGCCTTTATAATAATTTCCGCAGGTTTTGGCGAAGCTGGCGAACAGGGAAAACAATGGGAACAGGAAATAATCACCAGCATAAATTCAGTGAACGGTTGCTTGATTGGTCCAAACTGTATTGGCGCAATTACGGAGAGTTACAAAGGCGTTTTTACCGCGCCCGTGCCGCAGTTCAACCCAAAGGGATGCGACCTCATCTCGGGCTCGGGTGCCACGGCAGTCTTTATTATGGAAGCTGGTATGGCTTTGGGCGTTTCCTTTGCAAACGTATTTTCCGTGGGGAACGCAGCCCAAACAGGCGTTGAGGATATTTTGGAATATATGGACGAAAACTTCAACGCCGAAAAAGATCCGTTGGTAAAATTGCTTTACCTCGAAACCATTTCCAATCCGCAAAAATTGCTGAAGCACGCTTCTTCACTCATAAAAAAAGGCGCAAAAATAGCGGCCATCAAGGCTGGAAGTACCGCTGAAGGCAGTCGTGCCGCAACTTCACATACGGGTGCAATAGCTAGTAGCGATATGACGGTGCGCGCACTGTTCAACAAAGCGGGGATTGTGTATTGCAGCAGCCGCGAGGAACTGCTGAGCGTGGCCTCCATTTTTAACTACAGAAAACTGGAAGGGAAGAATATTGCCATTATTACGCACGCCGGAGGTTCGGCAGTGATGCTGGCCGATGAGCTTTCAAAAGGCGGCCTAAAAGTTCCCGAAATATCCGGGCTCGATGCCGAAAAATTGAAAACATTCCTGTACCCCGGGTCGTCCGTAGCCAACCCCATCGATTTTTTGGCTACTGGCACTGCTGAACAATTGGGCATCATCATCGATTACTGCGAACACAAATTTGACAACATAGATGCAATGGCCGTTGTTTTCGGCAGTCCTGGACTTTTTGATGTAGAAAATGTCTACAATGTTTTGAGCGTGAAACTCGAAATCTGCAACAAGCCCATTTTTCCTGTGCTGCCTTCCGTGGTAAACGCACAACGTGAGATTCAATCATTTTTGAAGAAAGGCCATATCAACTTCCCGGATGAAGTGGTTTTGGGAAAAGCACTTTCGCAGGTTTTTAAAACCCCAGAGCCTATTTCAGAAGAAATTTCACTTCCTAAAATTGACGTAAAAAAAATACGAAGCGTTATCGATATGGTCACCGAGGGTTATTTGGATGCGGAACAAACGGAGAAGCTGTTGGATGCGGCGAGAATTCCGCGAGTTACGGAACTGGTGGAAAATTCAAAGGAAAAACTGCTCACAGCAATAGATTCTCTTAAATTTCCGGTGGTGATGAAGGTCGTGGGGCCACTCCACAAAAGCGACGCAAAGGGCGTGGTGCTAAATATCACTTCAAAGGAAGAAGTTTCGGAAACCTTTGATAGGCTAATGCAAATAGATTCCGCAACAGCGGTGATGGTGCAGCCCCAACTGGCAGGACTGGAACTGTTTGTGGGCGTAATGAAGGAGCCCGGTTTCAACCATACCATTCTGTGCGGTTTGGGCGGGATTTTTATCGAAGTGCTAAACGATGTTTCGGCAGGTTTAAGCCCTATCTCAAAAAACGAAGCCCAGCAAATGGTCCAATCGCTTCGCGGGTATAAACTCATTCAGGGTGCGCGGGGCCAAAAGGGCGTTGACGAAAACCAGTTTGTTGAAATAATCCAACGGCTTTCCGCTTTGGTGGAGGCCGCCCCGGAAATCACGGAGATGGACATCAATCCGTTGATTGGCACGCAAAAAAATATTGTTGCGGTGGATGCACGGGTGCGATTGAAAAAACTTTAAACCGCCCAAACCACAGTAAGCAACAGCACCACAAAAGCCACCAATAGCACCCTCCAAAACACATTCGCCCTTTTCAGTTCCATAAAGAAAAACGCTACGCCTATAAATTTCAGAAAGGACAATCCCAAAATAATTAGTGCTGCGTAGGCAAAATCCAAGTTCGCAAAAACTGCGGAAATGATTGTGAGTACTATTAAAACGAGCCAAGTGGCATTGAAAGTGCGTTCCATTTTTTAAAAAAGTAAATAGATTATCGGGAAAAGCAGCAGCCAGATCAAATCGCACATATGCCAAAACGCAGCGCCCGATTCGTAATCTTCCACTTTTAAGGTTTCGGGTTTTTTGCTGAGAGTTCTTCCCAAAACCAATAAAATTACAATTCCAACAATTACGTGGATTACGTGGAAAAGCGTGAGCGTCCAATAATACCCGAAAAAAACATTGTAGCCCACGGTAAGCCCAGCTTCCACTTTATCGTAATACTCTACGCTTTTCAGCGCCAAAAAAAGGATACCGCCCAGCAAGGTTAGCTTTAAAAATAATTTGCTTTTGCCAAAATTTTCAGTTTTCAAAAAATGTACCGACTGTGCCATGCACCAACCACTACTGAGCAAGAAAACCGTGTTGATAGCGCCATACGCCGTATTGAGCAACATACGCGATTCGTGGAAGACCTCGGGTTCCGTTCTTGCGTTTAATGCCATAAAAACCAAGGCAATTCCAAAGGTTAGCAGTTCCAAGTAAATGATGATCCATAGCAGGATTCCGCCCGGTGGGTAAAAAATGTTTTTGTAATCAATTTTTGCAGTATCGGCCATATCAGCTTTGATGCTTTATTTTGTCATACAGTTTTACAAGCGATTGTAGCAATTCCACAGGTGTGGTCAAAATTTGGAAATGATTTTGCCCAAACATCTGCGGTAAATAGTATTTTGCCTGCGCTTCAATCGCCAACGCATACGAATTTATGTTCCGTTGGTTCAATTCCCGAAGCGCCTGCTTTACATCGTTGATACCGTATTTTCCCTCGTACTTATCATAATCGTTGGGTTTTCCGTCAGAAATTAAGATGACCCATTTGTTTTTTGTATCGCGTTTATCAAGCAAAGCTCCCGAATGCCGCAGCGCAGTGCCAATTCGTGTATAACCGCTGGGCTGCAGTGCTCCAACCTTGTTTTTTGCCTTTTGCCATGGTTCGTCAAAATCCTTTAAGGTTAAATAAGTGCTGTGGTTTCGGGTTTTGGAATAGAAACCGGCGATTGAAAAATCTACATTGAATTCTTCCAAAATTTCACCAAAAATGATGGATACCTGTTTTTCCACATCAATAACTCTATTGTCGGCGGCATAACCATCGCTGGAAAGACTGCTGTCCAAAAGCATCAAAATGGAAAGGTCTTTTTCCTTTTTGCGCTTTGAGAGATAGATATTTTCCGAAGGCGTGTGGCCAGTGTGGACGTCCACATATAAATCGGTGAGCGCGTCCAAGTCAAACTCCTCGCCTTGTAATTGCCTGCGCTGTTGTTGAAATTTATTGTTTACTGAAGCAAGCATTTTCCGCAAACCCATCAAAGTTGAGGCATGTTCCCGAAGCGTATCATTGTAGTAATCAAAATCTGTTTCAATCTGGGTTTGGGGATAAACCTTGCAAAAATTCGGCTTGTAAGTGCGCTTGGAATAGTCCCATTCGTCATACAAAATGTGATGAGCCGTGGCTACCAATTCGGCACTTTCTGAAATTGTGGTATTCTCAATAAATTCAGCTTGATAAATGGAATGTGTGGGGTCGTCCACCCTCACGGTTTGCTTCATATTTAAATCCTCCAGCGCATTGGCGTGGTCGTCCAGTTCGTCTTCGCCATCAAAATCACGCCAGCCACCCTCCCACTCCTCGGCGGTTTCGGCCTTTTCAAAATTGTGGGTAAGTACATAATCCTCCTGTGCTTTTTTGTCAACCTCAATAGATTTGATTTCCTCCACCGCATTGGCCTTCAAAATGGTGTTTATTTCTTCCTCAATGGCTGTTTTTACTTTTTCAGAAATATTCTCAAGTACCTTTTTCTTCGGGGCTTCTGGGGAATTTTCCATCCACTTCCCATAAATAAATGAATAGTCGGGCGGTTTTTTTTCCGAAGTATTTTTTTCAAAAAGAAGTTTCAGCTCGAAATAAATAGCTTCCGTTCCCGGGAATTGGCTGAAAAGTTCTTTCAATACTTTTTCTGAATGTTGTTCGGAAACTAGTCGCGCCTCTTCCAAAGTGGGCTCCTCGCCCAATTCATAGTTAAGATGAAAGTTTTTTTGGATGGAAAGGTAAAGCACTCGGAAAATGTAAAAAGCCAAGTTTTTTTCCGAAGTGTCAAAGCCTGAAAAACGCTCGGGAAAAAAGAAAGCGTTGTTTTTATAACCCCCTTCCTGCTCTGCCTCAAAAATCTCGATGGGATGACCGGTTACAGCACGGGCTACCAAAGTGAGTCTGGGCTTTATTTCGCTAAGTTTCACTGTGTGCGCAATTGCTTCCCTCGCACTTTTTTTTCGGTGTTTGAGGAATTTTGCAACTTTCGCGAAAATAAACTCATCGGGTTCAAACATGGCTTTGGCTTAAATCATCAAATCGCACAAATCTGTTAGTGCTTGTGTAATTTCAAGATCATCGGTCAATGGTTCCACAACTGCAACTTTCACAGAAAGTCGCTTCGGAAGACCGCTGTTTATGAGTAGTGCGGCATCAACCAACAAACGAGTTGATACTGTTTCTGTAAGTCCCAATTCGGTCAGATTGCGGATCTTGTTGGCAATATTTACCAATTTTTTTGAGGTGTCTTTGTCTAGGCCAGTTTCAGTAGCTACTATTTCAGTCTCGTCCTTTACAATTGGGTATTGAAACGAAATCGCTACAAAACGTTGACGAGTGGAGGGTTTCAATTCTTTAAACCCTTTTTGGTAACCCGGGTTAAAAGAGGCCACAAGCATAAAATCAGGATGCGCTTTTATGGTAATACCGAGTTTGTCTATGTAGAGTTCCTTTCTGTGGTCTGTGAGTGAATGTACTGCAACAACTACATCGGGACGTGCTTCGGCAATTTCATCTAAATATAAAATTGCTCCTTCTTTTACAGCTTTGGTCAAAGGACCGTCTACCCAAATGGTTTCTGCACCTTTGATTATATAGCGCCCGATAAGGTCTGTTGAAGAAGTTTCCTCGTGACAGGAAACCGTTATGAGCGATTGCCCCATTTTATGCGCCATGAAATCAACAAAACGAGTCTTTCCAGTGCCCGTTGGACCTTTCAACAATATGGGGAGTTTATTCTTAAAGGCATGTTGAAAAATTTCAACTTCGTGGGCCATAGGCTTATAAAAAGGCTGTTCCGAAATAATTTTCGGGTTTTCATTTATGCTGATTGTTTCTGAAGTTGGCATAATCATAAATTTAATTGTCGTTTCAACTGTGCTGAAATATGACAGTCAAAGTTTTTTAAAGACCCGAAGCTTAGTTCTTTTTGGGAACGGACTTAAAATAAAAAATTCCCAGATTTTCAGGTATAAGAGCGTAACCAGCTTCAGGCCTTTATTTTATTAGAGATAATTATTTTCTAAGGTTTCCAATGCTTCATCGGTGGGGCGGCCATGCTTGGCAAAATCGATGATATAAGTTATGATACCGAAAGAAAAAAGACTGGCACAGATAATCAACACAACAAAGTGGATGCTAATTTCCTCTTGTACCGCCATGAATTCCATTCCGAATTTGCGTTCCAGATAAACTTGCGCAACTCCAGCGACGCCAAAGGCCATCGTCATCCCGATCATTCCAATATTTGTAGTCCAAAAAGCTAAACGCCCGCGAATGCCGTCATAGAATTTGCGCCCCGTCATGTTTGGAAGGCTGTAGCTTATAATTGCCAAAACAATCATCGCATACGCACCCCAAAAAGCCAAATGGCCGTGCATTGCAGTTACAAGAGTTCCGTGAGTATAGAGGTTAGTTTGTGGAAGTGTATGTGCAAATCCTAACAGTCCCGCACCCACGAAGGATACAATTGCGGCACCAAGTGTCCAAAACAATGCTATTTTGTTTGGATGCTTTTTCTCTCCTTTCCGGTACATATTTACCGCAAAAAGTGCCATTGCGAGGAATGCCAAAGGCTCCAAGGCTGAGAAGATTCCTCCTACGATAAGCCATATTTTATTTACACCAATATAGTAGTAGTGGTGGCCGGTGCCAAGTACCCCAGAAAGGAAGGTGAGCCCAACGATTACATAGAGCCATTTTTCAATAACCTCGCGATCAACACCTGTAAGTTTAATCAATAGGAAGGCAAGAATACCGCCCATGATAAGTTCCCAAACGCCTTCAACCCAAAGGTGAACAACCCACCAACGGAAAAAACTATCTGTTACCTGACTATCAAACGGTAACATGCCGGGAATATATAATAATGCGGCAAACAGCAACCCCATGGAAAGTACGAGTGCTGTTGTGGTTTTTCGTTTTCCTTTAAAAAGCGTTAAGAGAATGAGTGCTAAAAATAGCAGTACGTTTAAAACCACCAAATAATCGAGCTGGCGTGGAATTTCCAAAAATTTACGTCCTTCCCACCAATTAAAATGATAGCCAACAATAGCGGCAACGCCCACGGCGGCGAGGGAAATAAGCTGAACATACGCCAGTTTTACGCTCACGAGTTCACGCTGAGCTTCTTCCGGGATAATGTAGTAGGCAGCACCCATAAAGCCAGAGAGCAACCATACTACAAGTAAATTAGTATGAACGGCACGAGCAGTATTGAAGGGAATAAAATCGTGCAGACCGTCCATCCCGATACGGGCAAAACCCATAATAAAGCCATAGGTTATTTGAAGTACCAGTAAAAGCATTGAAAGTGCAAAAAACCAGTATGCTACTTTTTGAGATTTATATTTCATGATTATAGTTGTTGGTTAGTTGTTATTGAGTTGCTTGTCTTTGGCCAATGGCGATACAATACGGTCAAAGCCATTTAGGTCTATTTCACCTATCCAATTAAAAAAGGCGATAACGTCCATAGCTTCATCTTCGGAAAAACCATAGGCAACCATTTTGCGATCGTTGGGCGCCCAGGGCACGGGAGTCATAAGTACCGCTTTTACATAACCTTCCCCACGGCGCTCAATGACCTTTGTAAGTTCTGGCGCATAATAAGCGCCTTCGCCAAGAATGGTATGGCAGCCCATACAGTTGTTTTCTTCCCAAATAACTTTACCGCGCACCACTTGTGCGGTAATATTTTCATAATTGGTTTGATCCTGGCCGTCGCTGAAGGAATAGATGGTAAGGCCAATAAAAATAAGGAATGTTACGAGCGTTCCCCCAAGGAAAAATGCCCGCGCTTGTTGTTTGGATAGCATATTGGTCAGTTTTAAAAATTAAGATATTAGGAGTTTTTAATCTTAATACAAAGTAAGGAAATGAAGTAGTTGCGGAATATGACCATTGTCATATTAATTAAAATTTTTATGAAGAAAGTTTCAAGCGCTTAAAACTAAGGAACTGTTTGCAAATCTATTTTCTGAAGCTCGAGAACCTCACTTTGAGACTTCAATAAATCACTCTTGAATTGAGCAACTTCCGACAAAAAATAATTTGGAATGGACTGAAGATAATGGTCTATGCCTTCCAAAAGATTATTGCTGAAGTTCTGCCAGTTCTTAAGTTCACGCAGGGTTGGAAAGTTTGTCTTTGCTATCTCTTTTTTCAAAAAATCTATATAAAGTCTAAGCTCAGCTACAAAAATAGAAGGTCTGTTGGATTGTTGAATTATATTTTTTCGTCCGTAAATATGATCCGTCATTTCGCGCAAGCTTGTAACTTTTGAAAAATTAACGATGTTTGGCCCGGGGCAAATGGTAACAGCGGTTAATTTTTTTATAAAAGGCACCTCATAATTAATGGCAGCCGAATTACTTAACCCAACACAAAGGCATTCCTTGCCCAAAACATCTTCACGTTGTTGTTCCAATTCCTCTTTAGAAAGATTTAAAGTTTCTAATTGTTCCAGTTTCAACTTTTGATATTTGCTTGATGCCGTACAAATTGGTTCTTTTGTAAACTCTGTGTTTGAAACCAATAATTTTTCGGTACAGGGACTTCCGGGTTTATCCTTGGCTATACGGCTAAAGCGTTCCCTTTCAGCAGTGGTTCCTCTTAAATAGTTGAACTGAACTCCCAGCGGGGAAGCATTACTGCGAACTATATCGTTTTCTTTGGATTGGCATAGCAGTTCAAGCGTATTTTCATCAACGGTGGTAGCTTCTGGGCATAATAAAAATGGAGTGCCCCAACCCGTTCCGTCAACTTCATAAAATTCTCTAAGTAAACTATCCTCTTCATGGGTCCCGATACCGCCTTGCACTGTAATTTTTATAGGATGTGGCTGTGAAAAGCTAGGTTTTCCTTTAGCGATAATTGCAGGTTTATAAAGTTCAAAAAGACTGTTCTGCAATTCCTGTTTTTTATCCTTGAACTCCTGAAGTATTGGCCCCATTAGCAGTCCTTGAGTCGCAAAAACGTGACCACCACAATTGAGTCCAGACTCTATGCGGAACTCACTGACCCAGATTCCTTTTTTTGCCAAATATTTTCCCTGAATCAGTGCCGAACGGTAATCGCTTACCTTAATAACTACTTTTTTATGAAAACAGCCCCATCGATATGCATCAAAGCTTGAAAAGTTTTCCATATAGTTGTAAAGTCGGGGGTTCATACCGGCGGAAAGAATGAGGGAAGAGTTGGTAAGCTTACTTTTGGCGTATCCCTTTAAAGCTGTCAACGCATCCGAGCCATTTTCGATTATATCCTTGTTCTTGTCAAGGTTTTCTTTGTCTACCTTGGTCATGATATTTACTTCAACTGAACCGGGAACCACCAGTTTTATTAAAAATTTTTCCAATAACCCCTTCTTATCAGAATTTGAGGTAAAGAGCCATTCGTTGTATTTCTCTTTCAGCATACTTGTATCCGGAAGCATCTCAAAATATTTTACCAAATCTGATCCTGCTTCAAAAGTAGATGCTTTTAGCTTTTCCATTTTGGAAGAAACAATGCGCTGCATCAGGTTTAGGTAATCTGTAATGCGCCGCGCTCTATAATCTTCTTCTTTCGTTGTTATGGGAACGTAAGTTTCGTTGTTTTGCTGGTAGTAATATTTCCGCATTACCTCCAAAATATTGTCCTCAATAATCGAGATTGCTGAGTTTATACCAAAACAGGCCACTTTTATGGGGCTATCGATGGTATAAGAAATTCCCATCACGGGAATGTGGAAGGTGTGCGGACTGGCAACTTGCATTTAAAGTGAATTTAGATTGAAAATGCGGTAAAGTTGAGAAATCCAGAATTCTCATAGTATGACAAAAATCATAAAAAAACACATATTAGTCTTTAAACTGAAGATCATTAGGCATTATAAAGTTTGGGCATAAGTTCTATTTTTCTTAAATGAGTTTAGTAGAGGTATATTGAAGGATTTGGAAGGGGTAAATTTGTATATTAGCAAAGACAAGTGAAATATACTGCATATTGATATACACTAGTTAGGCAACATTTGAAAAAAATACTGTGACTGAAAAAGAAAAAATGCTAAATGGAGATTACTATGATTCCAGAGATCCGGAATTAATAAAAATGTACCATAAAGCAAGAAAGCTTTTAAAAGAATACAATAATATCGATTCTGAATTAATTCAAGAACGAGATCAAATTTTAAATGAACTTTTTGAATTCAAAGGTCCAGGTGTTTGGATAGAAACGCCTTTTTTCTGCGATTATGGAGAGAATATCTCAATCGGAGAAAACACGTTTGTCAATACGAATTGTATGTTTTTGGATAACAACAAGATTAGTATTGGTAAAAATGGATTGATTGCCCCTTATGTACAAATTTATACGGCAAGCCATCCTTTAAAAGCGTCTGAACGGTTAATTAACAGAGAAAACAGATCACGTTATCTGACTTCAACTAAACCTGTTAAAATTGGGAATAATGTATGGATTGGCGGTAATTCTGTAATTTTCCCCGGCGTAACTATTGGAAACAATGTAACAATTGGAGCAGGTAGTATTGTCACAAAAAACATACCTGATAATGTATTAGCATTTGGAAATCCTTGTGAAGTGAAAAAGGAATTAAAATAAAAACGCGTAGCAACAAAGACCTAAATTAAAAACCTAATCTTTTTTCTACAATTTCGATATAAATTTTTCGTTATTGGGAAATCCACTCTCTGTGCTTGCACAGCACTGTTACAGCATTATTTTTCAAATAACCAACCATTAAAAATCTTTCCGTTTAGCAATCCGCCATATAAAAAATGTTGGAATTACAACCCAAAAAATAAGCAATACGGAAGAAAGTATCAGCCCAAAATTGGTTCCGAAGAATTTTTGAAAAACGGCACCTGTATAACCCAAAAGTGCAGAAATATCCAATTTTAAAAGTATCAATACACGGGATAAATCCACTGGGTTCAGCATTGTTGCAACGAGCGAAAACTTATCCAAAGGATAATCCTCAAAATATAACAGCGACATTAAAAAGATGCCATCATAAATAACCGCCATAAACAGCCAAAGCAGAATGGCATAGCCAAAACCTTTTATTCTGTTTTCATTGCGAAGCGCAATTACAAACGCAAGCGCAGTAAAAATAAAGGTTAAAAATGCACCGGTGACAAGCAATAATGAAAAATCCCAGATAGCGCTGCTATTAAAAATTCCATAGAAAACGAAGGGCATTCCCAGGCCAATGACCAAACTCATCGATAATGAAGTTGCCACTCCAAAATATTGTCCCAAAAAGATGGAACTTCGTTTTACGGGTTGCGCCAATAGCAGTTCGGTAAATTCGCGGGAATTGTAATAGTACATCACTCCGAAAATGGTCCCGATGAGCGGCACTAAAATAATAATAACGTTCATCAGGGTTATCACCGCTTTTGAAAGGTCGTTGTTCAAAAACAACAGCACCACGCCAAGCAGCAAATAGAAAAGAAAATACACGTAGCTCCAGCGGCTTCGCATTAAATCGTAGAAACTGTATTTTAATATTTTAAGCATAACTTGAAGATAAAATGGAGGCTATGGCGTGTTCAAAATCAGGTTGTTCGGTTTTTGTTTTCAGTTCCGCAATAGTTCCTTTGAAGTAGATTTTTCCTTCCAAAAGGAACACAATTTCGTCTGAAACTTCCTCCACAAAACTCAAAATGTGCGAAGTGATCAAAATGGTTTTTCCTTTTTCTTTTTCAGCATTTATAAGGTTTTTCAACCGTAAATGCGAAATGGGATCCAAACCATTTGTGGGTTCGTCCAAAATAATCAACGGACTGTCAAACATAAAGGTCAGTACCAAATTCACTTTTTGTTTTGTGCCGCCAGAAAGGTTTGCCAATTTTTTATTGAGAAAAGGCTGCAGTTTAAAAAGGTCGATCAATTCTTCATCCTTAGTGGCTTTTGAATCGCGCAGATCCTTGATCATATCGATAAGTTCACTCACTTTCAAATTGCCCGGAAAGTTAGCTATCTGTGGCAAATAATCAATCTCGTTTCGGTATTTGAAATTGTTTTTCAACGGTTTTCCATCTATTGAAATCTGTCCGGAATCTGGCAGTACCATTCCCAAAATACATTTGATGAGCGTGGTTTTTCCAGAACCGTTTGGACCCAGAACCGAGAAAATTCCGTCGCGATCAATGGTAAGATCAATGCCCTTGAGCACTTCATTTTTACCGAATTTTTTATATAAATCCTTAACTTCTATCATGGTTTATGGTCTTCATTTTTGGGTTTTCGTCCACCAAATTATCAGGTGTGAAAACGGGGGAGACTTTTTCAGAAAAATCAATTATATCTATAAAAAGGCTTCGCAATAAAATGATGGTTTCCGGCGTGCGGTTTACGATATATGAAAAGAGTTTTACGGGACGGTAAGGCACATCGCCGATACCGTTTTTGTCCAAATCATATCCTGTGTAATTGCTCCAGAAATTACGGTCAAATTTATTGTCGTTCAAATTGCTATTGTATGAAATATCAAAGGAATTATAGAGAAAATTGTTGTTTTCAAAATTGTTGGTATAGCAGGCCCCGCGCACCTTTATGGCCCAGCCATTGCTTATAAAATCGTTGTTTTTATAATCGATGCGGTTGCTGCCTTCAATATTTATTCCAACCGTGTTTTCCTTAAAAACGTTTTCGGTTATTTTTGCATCGTTTATTTCCTTTAGCAGAAGTCCGAATGCCGCTGTGCCCCAATTTTCCTTAAAAATATTGTGGTTCATTTCCACAAATTTTGAAAACATCACGGCCACTCCTGCCCCATTGTTCTCAAAAGTGTTGTAATCATAAATATTGTGGTTACTGAACATAAAATGTAGCCCATAGCGAAGGTTATTCCTGCTGATATTGTGGCTGATTTTAATATTGTCTGAAAATTCCAGATAGATTCCGTCGCGAACATTCTGAACATTGTTGCCGCGGACTTCTACATCCTTGCAGTACCAAAGTTGGATGCCATTGCCAGAATTGTACTCCTTTACAGCATCGCCTCTAATATTATTGTTCAATACTTTGCCATCGTTGGATTTTTCGAGATAAATTCCAAAAAAAAGTTTTTCAAGTTCCAGATTTTGGATCAAAAACCCGTTTCGTTTTATTACGCGAACAGCGGCATAATCTGAGGTATAGCTGGTGCCAACATTAATTATTTTAAAACCATCAACAGTAACGTTATCTGATACAATTTTGACGATTTCGCCTTTGTCTTCGCCATCAATTGTTGGCAGATTTTCACCAAGTAGAATAATGCTTTTGTCAATGATTATATTGAATTCCCTATAAACCCCTTTCTTCACCAAAACGGTATCTCCTTCTGAAGCTTGATTTATTCCTTCCTGAATTGTTTTTACAGAACAAGAATTGCATACAGTTACGGTTTTGGCCCATACTTGCAAACTTCCAAAAATGAAGAATAAAAAAAATAATATGTGAAGTGTTTTTTTCAAAATTTAAGCAAAATTTAGACATTGCAAAATCATCAACCATGACCTTGGTCCATAAAAAGGGTTGAAGATAATGAATTTAACGAATAATCAAGAATTTTGAATTTTCCAATGCCTCCGCCCAATGCGGTGTTCCTTTGGAAATTTAAAATCCAGATACCTCTTTAAGTGAAAGACTACAGAATTGATATAAAATTTTACCCCACCTTTCAAAACAGTCAAATTCGCATCTCGTGGCGAGGTGTGCTCAGGAAAAAGAGCACCCCTTTCTAATGTAATAAGAAGGGTTTCAGCATGCCCGTTGTTCAGTTTTGAAACTTGAAGCTCGTTGAAACCCTGATTTTTAATGCTATTGTTCATTTGGTACATAGCACTATTGCTTTAAGTGGTTTTGGACCTCTTCCCAAGAGAAAATTTCTCCTGTAAACTTATTTTTTGCATTCTGGGCAGAATTTTCATTTTCAAAAGCGGAAAGATTGGCGCCCATGGGGCTGGATATCTGTTCACTCACAAGATAGGTAGCCATTGTAGCATCCATCAATTGTCCCGGTTGGTTAAAATCCGCAGCTAAGTAAAGTGAAATTTCCGTATCTTTCATATCATCTTGCAAAGAGTGAACCATACACTCAATTGCATCATACTTAAAGGCTTTTCCTTTTGTGGTTACAAGCTGTGCCGCATGTTGACGATCCACGATGGTCATGTTGCAGTAGTGACAGGCATCGGTGCCATATTCTATATGCTGTGGGCTTACATTGCAAGAAACAAGCAATATTGTAATTATACCCAAAAAGAAGATCCGTTTCATTATGTTGTTACAGTTTTAAAGGATGTCTTTTTCTCTAATTTTTTATATTCTTTCTTCCCAACTAAGAATGCAACAATGGTAAGCATCATACCCACAAACATCATATAAGCGCCAGTTGCAGGCCAAGAATCCACATCAAAATTAAGCATTTTTTGATAGCCGATTAACGGTGGTTTGTATGTCATCGGTGTGCCATCTGGGTTTAACAATTTCATAATGGCTTTTGGATCAAGATCGCTTCCGTATTCGGCAAGCCAGGAATTGAAATCGTACATTCCCATAATTCCCAATACAGACATTAATACGAACCAACCTAGAAACCATTTATAGCTCACTTTTCCAAAGAAACCAAGCAACCCTATGATAACACCAATTGCAACCATAATTCCAATTACCATTGGGAATACTTGAAATTCCCACATATCTGCAGGTTCGGGAATGGTTTTCATACCAATATAATGGTTCAATCCATCAATATTTTGAATATCAAATTCCTGTACCCCCTTTATTCCCTGAATATAGATATCCATTCCCAAAGGATCGGGATATTGGGGTGCGCCCAGCATAATATTCCACAATGGGAATTTAAAAAGACCCAATAGTAGTAGGGAGCCAATTATCATTATTATTCCTGCTTTTTTCATTTTTTTGAATTTTAAACCTTAAACATCAGTGCGGTTGGTTTTTCTGTTTAAGCATTTGCGCAGATAGCTGATTTTATATTTAGTTAAAAGGCAGGTTTTAAGATCTTTTTTTAAAAGACGGGGGAAAATCAACGAACCCCCGTCTTTCCTTTGAAAATACCATCAATCACTAATCCAGTATTTTCACAACTAAAAACATCCTATTAGTCTTCTCCCAAAGACCATTTAAGTTCAGTTCCAGAACTTGCTGGGCTTACGCGAACGTAACCCTGCATTTCTTGGTGCAATGCAGAACAGAAGTCAGTACAATAGAACGGCCATACGCCGGGCTGTTTAGGTTCCCAAACAAAGGTTTCTGTTTGGCCTGGCATAATAAGCAATTCTGAAGTATTAGCACCAATCATACTTATACCATGTGGCACATCATAATCCTGCTCGTGGTTTGTAACGTGGAAGTAAACCTTATCTCCAACTTTTATACCTTCAATGTTGTCTGGATTAAAGTGGCTACGAATCATCGTCATATAAATATGGACTTCGTTTCCTTTGCGCTCTACCCTAGCATCACCATCTGAAATTGTGGCATAAGGGTGTTTATTTTCTGACAATTTGAATAATTGTTTTGAATTCTTGGCAACAATTTCTGCGGGAATACCGGCAGCGTAGTGTGGCTCTCCAATAGTTGGGAAATCTAACAACAGTTCCATTTTATCACCACTAATGTTATACAACTGTGCAGACTGGGTTACTTCTGGTCCCGTTGGCAAATAGCGGTCTTTGGTAATCTTGTTCATAGAAACAAAATACTTTCCAAACGGTTTGCGAGAGTTTCCACCAGGAATCATACCGTGACCAACAGAATAGTAAGCTGGTTGACGGTCCACAACTTCCCAAGTACCTACTTTCCATTTTACAACTTCAGAAGAGATAAAGAAGGTTGTATAAGCATTTCCTTTTCCATCAAACTCGGTATGCAATGGGCCTAAGCCTGGTTGTTTAACAGTTCCGGCAAGTACATCTTCGAATTTAAGGATTGGAATGCCGTAAGCTTCGCCATCAAACTTCTTGTTTTCGATTGCATCAAGCATTTTTGTGAATGAGTGAACTGTTAAATCGGCAGAAAGTTTTCCGTTACCTACAATATATTCACCTGTTGGATCTACATCACAACCGTGGGGTGATTTAGGAGTAGGAAGAAAGTAAACAGCTCCGGGAACATCCAATGGATTAACAGTAAGTACCTCATTCATCATTGTAGATGTAGCAGTATGGGTCTCATCACTGTAAACATTGTGCGCATATTTTGCAGGAACTTTTGTTCCACCACCATTGTTCACATATTCTTCAATTTTTTTCCAGTTTACAGCTGCGATGAAATCCTTATCATTTTGGGAAGCGTTAACTTCCAACAAAGTGTTTGCCTCTTCAGTATTATAAGTTGTAAAGAAGAACCAGCCGTGCGATTTGTCGCGACCAGGGTGAGAAAGGTCATAATCAAAACCGGGCATCATCAATTGGAATTTTATTGCCATACGCCCTGTTTCAGGATCTACACTAATAAATGAAAGTGCGCCTTTAAAGTTTCCTTTATAATCCTTAATTGGCAAGTCACGCTGTGGAATTGGTACAGAGAAACGAGTTCCCGCAACAACATATTCCGTATTTTCAGTAATGAATGAAGAACTGTGGTTACCGGCACTGTTTGGCACTTCAATAATTTCAGCAGTTTCAAAAGTGGTGAGGTCAACACGGGCGATACGTGGTGTATTGTTACCGTTGATGAAAACCCAACGCCCGTCCAATTCACCATTTGTTTGCGAAATGTCTGGGTGGTGACTATCATCCCAAGGCACAAAACCGAATGAAGTTTCCAACATTGGCTTGGTTTCCTCATTATAGCCCCAAGCTTTTTCAGCATCTTGAGAGAATACCGGAATTACTTTGAACAAACGTCCGGATGGAAGGCCATACACAGAAAGCTGTCCGCTAAATCCACCTGATATGAAGGCGTAAAATTCATCGTGCTCACCGGGAGCTACGTACACTTTTTCAGCAGCATTAGTGGCCAAACCACCTTTGCTTTTGTTTCCTTTTTTGTCTCCGCCATTACAGCTAACCAAACCGGCAACCATAATCAGGGAAACTAAAATATTAATTGTTTTTCTCATTGTTCTATTGTTTATTTTATATTATTCAATTGCTTAATTTGCTGGTAAAATTACTTTGTCAACTACGTGCACAATTCCATTTCCGGCAGGAATACTGGCAATGATTCTGGCACCGCCCACAAAAACATCTTCACCGTTAACTTCAACAGTTACATCTTCACCATTAGCTTGCCCCAATTTTTTAAACTTTTTCAAAAAATCTTTGGAATAGTTTCCGGGAGTTACATGGTTTTTAAGGATGTAGGCCAATTTTTCCTTGTTTTCAGGTTTTAACAACTCTTCCACAGTACCAGCCGGCAAAGCATCAAAGGCAGCGTTGGTTGGAGCAAAAACCATAAGAGGTCCTGCATTTACCAATGCATTTTCCAATTCTGCAGCCTGTACCGCGGCAACAAGTGTGCTATGGTCTGGAGAGCCTATTGCAATTTGAAGCACATTAGGTTTTGATTCGTCATTTTCAATAAATGCCTGACCTTGTTTTTCTGTAGTGGCATCATTTGCTTTGGAACTTTCATGAGTAGTTCCATGACCGTCAGTTTTTGTTTCGTTTTTACACGCTGAAAACACAAGGATTGCAGCTGTAAAAAATAACAGTTTAAGCGTTGTTTTCATTTTGGTTTTGGTTTTTAAACCTTGCAGGGCCTAGACCCTGCAAGGGGTTTGGTTGTTTAAGTGTATATGTTAGAGTGTTCTAAAATATTCCAATACTTGTCTGGCCTCTTCTTCAGTCAGGTTTTGATTAGCCATTGGCGATCCGTTGAACTCTACCAAAAGTGCTTTCGCAAGCGGATCGTTTTGGGTCATATCCTCTGGATTTAGAATCATGTTCATAATCCACTCTGGTGTACGCCTTTCAAAAATTCCTGTTGGCGCAGGACCAATAAATTTTTTGTCCGGTTTATGGCAGGCCATACATTTTGTTTTGTAAACCTCCATCCCTTTGGCAGCCATTGCCTGGTCTATTTCCGCAGGAAGCTCTAAACTTTTAATCGGCCCAATTCCCTTATTAGTTAGGTCAACCATCTCTGAAGGTTTTTCATTTGAGGCTGGTTCCTCCTTAGGAGTTTCGGTTGCAGGAGGCTTTTGGCCTATTTGGATACCATCTTTCTTTTTTTCTTCTTTTCCGCCACAGCTTATCAAGGTTAGGATTGCAATTGCGGTTAGTGATCTCATTATGTTTTTCATAGTTGTTAAAATTAATTTACATGACAAAATTAGGTTTCAAGTTGGAAATAGAATATGACTTTTATCATATAAAAAAGAGTGTTTTATCCCACAATTAAGCATTATATTTAAATAGCTCATTATCAATATTATATTTTATAATCTACACTCTTAACTATGTATGATTAAAATCATTTTTGAAGTTATTTTGAAGAATTATTTTTGATAAATTTTTTTATAAATTAAAAATGGAAAACATTCTTTTACCCACAGACTTTTCAGAAAACTCAAAGAATGCAATTAGGTATGCCCTGAAGTTTTTTGAAGGGGAAAAATGTACATTTCACATTCTCAATTCGCAAAAACCCTCTGGTTACATAACTGCCGATGTACTTTACGGCGCTCCCGGCACATCGGTCTATGAAGGCATTTTGAACGACAATAAGGAGGGGGTCGAAAAAATGGCCCAATTTTGTAGATCAATTTCCGGGGCTGAGGATTTCACTTTTGTTACAACAGTTGATTTTGATAATATTGTAGATGCCGTAAACCAAGCAGTTGCCCTAAACAATATTGAATTAATACTAATGGGTTCCAACGGCGCAACAGGTGCTGCGGAGGTTATTTTTGGCAGTAACACCTTGAAAATCATACGAAACGTTAATTGTCCCGTTCTTGTGATTCCCGAAGGATATTCTTTTGAAAAAATTAATTCCGTTCTGTTATCACTCAATTATCAATATGAGGTGTCGAACAAATCACTCAATGTAATTTCAGAAATAGTAAAAAAACACGATGCATCTCTTAAAATTCTTGAAATAGAAGAAGAAAATATTGAACTGGCAACCAAAAAAAACCACACTGAAGAAGTTTTCAAAGAAATTGGTTTTGAGCGCTTTGCCATAAAAAATATTCCTGCATCAATAGCAATTAATGCTTTTGAGCAATTAATTCCAATCCAGCTTCACGTAATGGTTGTGGAACGAAAAAGTTTTTTAAACCGCTTCATTTTCGGGTCAGAAACCTCAAAGATCAGCTATGGCTCGCCCGTACCGCTTTTGGTGCTTCACGAGTGAATTTAAAAAAGATCATTTTACGATCAAAAGATTGTTCCTTTTGAGCGTTTGCACAAGTGTTTTCACATAATCTCGAATGGTTGACGCACTGTTTGTCGGATCAACAATATCTATCTTTCCGCGCCAAATCAAATCCTGCTCTTTACCGGGACAAAGACAATATAATGAAGTCTCGGTATTATAAACCGGATAATCCTCAGTTTGCGAGTTGCCATAAACAGGTTTATTCTCATTATAATAATCACTGAATGACTCAAAAGATTTTGCGAGGTTTCGGTAGGATTGCCCGATGGTTACTTTACTCTCCTGCCCCGTTACTTTTGAAAATAAAACTGCATCAAATCCAGCGTTTAAAAGTTCCTTCTCAATATTGTCCAAATTCTCTTTAGATTGATTGTTGTTGCTGAAACTACTTTCAAAAAAATCAACGCTTTTTATAGCAACCACATCTTCAGCTTCCAGGGCTTGTTGCAAACTATATTCAAATTGGCGCCGCAGTCCGTCATCGGGCGTAAAACCAACTACCAACACTTTATTTGCATGAAAATCTGTGGTTTCAACATTTCTATATTCATCAACCAAACGGCTGCTGGAACAACTGTATAGGGAAACTATAAAAATTGCTGTGGTCATTAATTTTTGCATAATATTTTTTAGATTGTTTACAAACAGAATCATACACCTCTGTTTACCATATATTCGTAAATATACGTTTCTCCTGTTTCACATTTTTAAAAATTCGTAAAAGAAACTATAAACTTAATGTATTTCAGAAGTTTAAGATAGAATTCATCAACCGCCAACGAATATTTTTAAAATTTTCTGAAAAATCATTTGTGTAAAGATATAATATGTATCTTTGTTAACCAAATAGTTAAACCATAAAGTTAAAAAATGGCAAAGACAAATAAGAACCATGATACGGAGGGACAAATATTGAGCGCCGCTGAAAACATATTCCAAAAAAAAGGGATGGACGGCGCCCGAATGCAGGAAATCGCAGACGAAGCTGGTATCAACAAAGCAATGCTCCACTATTATTACCGTAGCAAACAATTACTTTTTGAAGCGGTTTTCACGAATGCTTTTTCTCTTTTGGCCCCACAACTCAATAAAATCTTGAACGATGATTCCTCAATTGAGGACAAGGTGAAAAACTTTACGCACAATTATATTTCCTTTATATCAAAACATCCATATTTACCAAATTTTATAATCCAGGAATTAAACCGGAATCCGAAGTTTTTTGAGAAAATTCAACGTAACGCAGCTTTTCCAACACTGGAAAAATTTAAAAACCAAGTGAACCAAGAAGTGGAAAAAGGCATTTTGAAACCAATAAACGGAGAGCAACTTTTCATCAATATTATATCGTTGAATATCTTCCCATTTGTGGCTACTCCTTTAATAAAAGGATTTTTGAAGATTGAAAATAAAGCTTTCAAAAAAATGATGGAAGAACGAAAGGTTTCTGTTTCTGAGTTTATAATCAATTCCATAAAAAAGTAAAAAATGAAAAGGCTATTCTTTATAATTTTCGGCCTCTCCCCACTATTCCTTTCTGCGCAGCAAACGCTCACCTTGGAAGAATGCTACTTTCTAGCTGAAAAAAATTATCCGCTGGCAAAACAGACAACTTTATTGGAAGAAAAAACTAAGTCTGAAATTACTATTTTGGAAAAAGGGAAACTTCCCAAACTGGATCTGAATGCGCAGGCAACCTATCAATCCGATGTTATTGAATTACCCTTTCAAATTCCAAATGCAACCATTGAGCCACTCAATAAAGATCAATATCGTGCCACGCTGGATGCCAACCTATTGATTTATAACGGTGGAAATATTGCAGCAAACACAAAATTAAAAACCGCAGAACTCGCTGCACAGCAACAACAAATTACTGTAAATCTTTACACTTTAAAAAGCCGTATCAGCCAAAGCTATTTCAGGGTTTTACTTTTTCAGGAACAGGAAAAACTGCTCGTTTCAAAAATGGAGCAACTCAATTTGCGCATAAAAGAAGTAGGCGCAGGAGTAAAATACGGTGCAGTCCTCCCCGCTTCCGAATATGTTTTAAAAGCAGAAATACTGAAACTGGAACAACAACTTTCACAAATAAATTTTGATAGGGAAAAAGCACTGAAAAATCTCTCATTGTTGGTTTTCCAAGATTTGGACAATAAAACAACTTTAACAAATCCAGAGATTTTAGTTACGGCAGAAACTCAGTCAGAACGACCCGAACTTGAGCTTTTCCAATTGCAAGAAACCCAATTGGAAACCTCAAAAGAAGTTATTTCCAAAAGCAGTTACCCGAAATTATCCGGTTTTGCTCAAGCCGGCTACGGCAATCCGGGTTTGAACATGCTTGACAATTCCTTTCAGGATTTTTATATGGTCGGATTGAAATTGAACTGGAACATTTTAGATTGGGGCAAAACGAAGCAGCAAAAACGGGCCGTTGATATTTCAAAGGAAATGGTTTCTACTGAAAAAGAAACCTTTTTGCTAAACAACGAAATACAACTGACAGAAGCTGAAAGCGATATAAATAAATATAAAAATATGCTTCAAAAAGATACCGAAATAATCGTATTGCGCGAGAAAGTTTTACAAGCGACTACTTCCCAATTACAGAATGGCTCCATTACTCCTTCGGAATACATCACAGAACTGAACAACCTTTACGAGGCCAGAATTGACCAGCAATTGCACGAGGTTAAACTTGCACTCGCAAAAGCGAGTTACAACATAATAAAAGGGGATTTTAAATAACTATTTAGGATGAAAAATATAAAAATATTGTTTTTGACAGTCTTGGCAGGAAGCCTATTTTCCTGTTCCAATGGCGAAAAAGCAGATGGCTACGGAAACTTTGAAGCAACTGAAATAACAATCTCTTCTGAAGCAAACGGAAAACTGGAGTTTTTGAGTGTAGAGGAAGGTGAAATTTTAGAAAAAGGAGTAGTCGTAGCGCTTGTAGATACACTTCAACTTTATTTAAACAAACAGCAACTGCTTGCTTCAAAGGAAACCGTTGCTTCAAAATCGGGAGGCGTTTGGTCACAAGTAAGCGTTTTGAACCAACAATTGCAGACCGCAAAAACCGAACAGGAGCGCATCCAAAATATGTTTGCCGAAAACGCTGCCACCAAGCGCCAATTGGACCAGGCCAACAGCCAAGTGGACGTTTTAAAAAAACAAATACAAAACGTGGAAGTCCAGAATTCCCCGATTGTAAACGAGGTAAAATCCATCGATGCAAAAGTGGCTCAAATTGAGGAGCAGATTGCAAAATGTAAAATAGCAAACCCAATAAAAGGAACTGTTTTGACCAAATATGCCGAGCCCGATGAAATTGTTTCCTTTGGAAAACCACTATACAAAATAGCCGATTTGGACGAAATGACGCTACGTGTTTACGTAAGCGAAACGCAGCTTCCGAATATTAAGATCGGGCAGCAAGTAACCGTAAAAATCGATTCCGGGGAAGAAATGAAGGACTACAAAGGAACCATAAGTTGGATTTCGGCATCGGCAGAATTTACTCCAAAAATAATCCAGACCAAGGAAGAGCGGGTAAATTTGGTATTTGCAGTAAAAGTAACGGTAAAAAACGACGGCAGCCTAAAAATCGGGATGCCAGCGGAAATGTGGATTTCTGAATAATTCATGACAAAACAACCATTTAAACTTTTAAACAAAAAAATATTTAAACATTAAATCATTAAAAATTATGAAAAAAACAATCTTATCATTAACAATCCTTTCAGCTTTATTAATAGGCTGTAAGGAAACAAAACACAAGCACGAAAGTGCCGACATCGTTGAATCTACTGAAGGAACCCACGAACACCAAATGGAAGAAATGCCTGCCGATGCCCATTCAATGAGCAACGCTTGGGTTAACGAAATTAACCTAAACAACGGAAACAAATGGGAAGCAAATCTGGAAACAACCGAAGGGGTGGACAAAATGTTAAATATGGTAAAATCCAGTGAGCCAAAAACTGTGGAAGAGTACCACACCCTTGCTTCAATACTTAATGAAGAAAAAAATATAGTTGTTAAAAAATGTACTATGAAAGGTCCTTCACACGATAACCTGCACGTTTTTTTACATCCGCTCATCGATAAAATTGAAGCCTTAGGAAAAGTTACAACTACGGACGAAGGATCTGAAACTATGGCAAGCATTAAAGAAAACCTAGAAGGATATTACAATTATTTCAAATAAAGGATTACAATCATGGAAAAACATCAATATAACGTAGATATTACTTGGCGCCAAGACCGCAAAGGGATGATGTGCTCGCCAGAGTTGGCCGAGGGCAATTCACATTCGGCCAATTGTATAGAGGTGGCCACCCCGCCGGAATTCCCAAAAGGAATGCCCAATATCTGGTCTCCCGAACATCTTTTCACTGCCTCTGTGAGTAGTTGTTTGATGACCACTTTTTTGGCGATTGCTGAAAACTCAAAACTTGATTTTTCAGGTTTTAGTTGCAAATCAAAAGGCGTACTGGAAAGAATAGACGGAAAATATTTAATGACGGAAGTAATCCTAGAACCCAGCGTAACCATCAAAAACGAAAAGGACCGTGATCGCGCAGAACGAATCCTTCAAAAATCAGAAGCGGCCTGTTTGATTTCAAATTCAATAAAATCGAAGGTTACGATGGAAGTTACCATCAAAGTTGAAGCGTAAATGAGCATTTCCCTTAACAATATCAGCAAATCCTATAAAAAGTTAAAAGCAGTTCAGGACATTTCGTTTGATGTGAATCCAGGCGAGCTCTTTGGCCTCATCGGACCTGATGGCGCCGGGAAAACGACTATTTTCAGAATTTTGACCACGCTGTTGATTCCTGGGGAGGGTACTGCCACCGTTGCCGGATTTGATGTTGTTGAGGATTATAAAGAAATACGGAATTCCGTGGGTTATATGCCAGGACGGTTTTCTTTGTACCAAGATTTAACCGTGGAGGAAAACCTAACTTTTTTCGCCACTATTTTCGGAACGACGATTGAAGAAAACCACGATTTAATCGAAGATATTTATGTACAAATTGAACCTTTCAAAAACCGCCGTGCAGGAAAGCTATCGGGCGGAATGAAGCAAAAACTGGCCCTCTGCTGTGCTTTGATCCACAAACCGAAAGTGCTTTTTTTGGACGAACCCACAACGGGCGTTGACCCGGTTTCACGAAAAGAGTTTTGGGAAATGCTCAAACGGTTACAGAAAAAAAATATTACCATTTTGGTGTCAACCCCATATATGGACGAGGCAGCATTGTGTGATAGAATCGCGCTGATTCAGAATGGAGAGATATTGGAAATTGACACCCCAGAAGCGATTGTAAACAAATTCCCTAAAACCATTTACAATGTGGGTGCCGATAATATGTATAAATTGATACAGTCACTTCAGAAATACAAGTACCTGTATAGCGTATTCCCGTTTGGCGAATTTGTACACTACACCGATAAAAGAGATTCTTTTGAAGTTGCCGATTTGCGATCCTATTTGGAAAAAGAAGGCTTGGTGAATATCAGCATTGAAGTGGCACAACCGAACATCGAGGATGCCTTTATGGAATTAGCACGATAATGAAAGAAGAAAATGTAATAGAAGCCGATCAATTAACCAAAACATTTGGTGAATTCACAGCTGTAAACGCCATCAGTTTTGAAGTGAAAAAAGGTGAAATCTTTGGGTTTTTGGGGGCAAATGGTGCTGGGAAAACCACGGCTATGAAAATGCTGATAGGAATTTCAAAACCATCTGCCGGTAAAGCTGCCGTTGCCGGTTTTGATGTATATTCCCAACCGGAATCCATCAAGAAGAACATTGGCTATATGAGCCAGAGATTTGCACTTTATGACGATTTAACAGTGAAAGAAAATATTACATTCTTTGGTGGTATTTATGGTTTGTCCAGAAAAAAAATAAGGGAGAAAAGAGAGCAGTTGATTTCGGAATTGGGTCTGGAAAACATCAGCAATAAATTGGTTGGCTCCCTGCCTTTGGGCTGGAAACAAAAGCTGGCATTTTCGGTTTCACTCTTACACGGACCAAAGATTGTTTTTTTGGATGAACCAACGGGCGGTGTTGATCCCATTACGAGAAGACATTTTTGGGAAATGATCTATAAAGCTGCAGACCAAGGCACCACCATTTTTGTGACTACGCACTATATGGACGAGGCCGAATACTGTGACCGCGTTTCCATTATGGTGGAAGGAAAGATTGAAGCCTTGGACACACCGAAGAAACTGAAGGAGCAGTTTAAAGTTGATTCGATGAATGATGTGTTTTTGAAATTGGCTAGAATCCCATCCCCGACCCTTCCCAAAGGGAAGGGAGAAAATACCGATTGCAATTAAAAATTAACGACGAAATAAGTTCTCCCCTTTGGGAGTTAGAGTGGAAAATGAAACGATTTATAGGTTTTATAAAAAAGGAATTCTACCACATCTTTCGCGATAGGCGATCGTTGTTTATACTTTTCGGGATGCCCATTGCGCAGATTTTGCTTTTCGGGTTTGCCATTACCAATGAAATAAACAACGTGAATATCGCCATTTTGGACCATTCAAAAGATGCCTCAACCGGAGAGATCATCAATAAAATTTCAGCTTCAAAATATTTCACCGTAAAACAGATTCTAACCCGAGAAACCGATATAGAAACCGCTTTCAAAAAAGGAAAAATAAAGGCGGTTCTGAATTTTGAAAAAGATTTCAGCAGAAATTTAATTGCAGAAAAGAGGGCCACCATTCAAATAATAACCGATGCTACCGACCCAAACACGGCCAATTCAATAACTAATTACATCAATGCTATTCTTCAAAATTATCAGCAGGAAAAAAATAGGACGATAGCGGTGGAGTATCAAATCGTTCCCCAAACGCGAATGGTCTATAACCCCGAGCTTAAAAGTGTTTTTATGTTCGTTCCCGGTGTGATGACGATTATTTTGATGTTGGTTTCGGCTATGATGACGTCAATCTCCATCACCCGCGAAAAGGAATTGGGCACTATGGAAATACTCTTGGTTTCCCCCTTAAAACCGTTTCAGGTTATTATTGGGAAAGTGGTTCCATATATTTTCCTGTCTATTATAAATGCTTCGGTAATAGTGCTTTTGAGCATTTTTATATTTAAGATGCCTGTCCAGGGAAGTCTATTTCTATTGGGATTGGAAAGTGTTTTATTCATAATAACTTCCTTGGCGTTGGGAATTTTAATCTCAACCATTGCAGAAACACAACAGGCCGCGATGATGATTTCATTGATGGGCTTGATGCTTCCCGTGATACTGCTTTCCGGGTTTATCTTTCCTGTGGCGAGTATGCCTGTGCCACTTCAAATAATCAGCAATATAATTCCCGCAAAATGGTTTATCATCATTATAAAAGGCATTATGCTGAAAGGCGTTGGTATGGCTTACGTTTGGAAGGAAACATTAATATTAATCGGGATGACCATATTCTTTATTGGCTTAAGTATAAAAAAATATAAAATACGGCTGGAATAATGAAGACCATCGGCTACATCATACAAAAGGAGTTTAAGCAAATCTTTAGAAATAAAGGGATGTTGCCTATCATTTTTATACTGCCCATTCTGCAATTGGTCATTCTGTCCAATGCCGCTACTTATGAAGTAAAAAACATAAAGTTCGCATATATAGACTACGACCACACCTCAACCTCACGCGCATTGGTTGAAAAGTTTAACGCTTCTAGCTATTTTAATGTTTTAACCGATTTTCCCTCACAAGAAATAGCAAGTGCAGCATTGTTACGTGGTGAAGTTGACGTTGTGCTTGAAATACCGAACAATTTTGAACGAAATCTGCTGAAGGAAAAAACCGCCGATCTATCCATAACAATCAATGCCATTGATGGCGCTGCCGCTGGTGTAGAAAATGGTTATGTAAATCAAATTCTACAAACCTTCAATAAAGATGTGAAAACGAACATTATAGACACATCAAAAAAACCTGTACAATCTGTGGCAATTGAGAGTATTCCATCGTTCTGGTATAATACTACATTGGATTATAAAACCTTTATGGTGCCGGGAATATTAGTGTTATTGGTAACTATGATAACTCTTTTTCTCTCTGGGATGAATATTGTTCGTGAAAAGGAAATAGGCACTTTGGAACAAATAAACGTAACGCCCATTCGTAAAAGCCAGTTTATTATCGGCAAACTTTTCCCCTTTTGGGTAATTGGAATGGGGCTGCTGACCATCGGGTTGATTCTCGCAAAGGCAATTTTTAATATTCCAATGGAAGGAAGTATTGCATTGCTCTATGCATACACTTCAATATATATTTTGGTAATCCTTGGAATGGGTTTGCTCATTTCGAATTTCACCGATACGCAACAACAAGCCATGTTCATTGCTTGGTTTTTTATAGTAATTTTTATTTTGATGAGCGGTTTGTTTACCCCTATTGAAAGTATGCCGAAATGGGCACAGCTAATTACTGAGTTCAACCCCATAAAATACTTTGTTGAAATTGTACGTATGGTAATGTTGAAGGGTGCGGGCTTTACGGATATTTTACCCCAACTCTGGAAAACGATGCTTTATGCCGCAATAATGAACGGTTTGGCAGTTTGGAGCTATAGAAAAACGATTTAAACCAAAATCTCCTTTATTCCATACAACTTAGGAATAGTTACCTTCCAATTATATGTATCCTGTAATTTTACACGCAATGCATCCTGTGCTGTTGGTTCCCCATGAATAAGGAATGTTTCTTCGGGTATATTTTTTATGTCGCTGGCCCAATCCAATAAGCCTTGCTGGTCTGCATGTGCAGAAAGGCTTTCAATATGATGGATTTCAGCTTTTACGGAATAGTATTTTCCGAAGAATTTCAACTCATAGGCACCTTCCAAAAGTTGTCTTCCACGAGTTCCTTCGGCTTGGTAGCCCACCAATAAAACTGTGGTATTGGTCTTATCTATCATCTGTTTCAGATAAGTTAAAACTCTTCCGCCAGTAACCATTCCGCTACCGGCAATAACTACTTTTGGCTGTGGATCGTCTATGGTTTCCCACGTTTCTTTATAGGATGTGATTATGTTCATCCGATTGTTCATCGCGTTGAAATCCTTCATCGGCATTTTGTGCCAATCGGGAAAATTTTGAAACACAGAAAGCACATTATTACCCATTGGGCTATCTATAAATATTGGGATGTTCGGGATTCGGTTTTCGTTGTATAATTTCCAAAGTAGAAACATCAACGTCTGCAAACGCTCCACCGCAAAAGAGGGAATGATCAAATTTCCACGGTTATGAATGGTCTTATTGATGAGTTCTACCAGTTTGTCCGAAACGCTTTCCTGCGGATGAAGCTTATTGCCATAGGTACTTTCAATAAAAAGATAGTCTGCCCATTTTGGTCTTTCGGGCGGAAAAAGCAACAAATCGCGCTCCCTGCCAATATCTCCCGAAAAGACAAAGGTCTTTCCGAAGATTTCCAATTCTATAAAAGTGGCTCCAATAATATGCCCGTTATACCGAAAACGATATTGAATATTTTCAGAAAGCCCAATCCACTTGTCTTTTACATTGGCTTGAAAAAAACCAAATGTAATCTCAGCTTCTTCCACACTGTAAAACGGTTCGGCAGGTTTGTGTTTTGAATAGCCTTCATCATTGGCTTTTTCAGCTTCCTCTTCATGGATTTTAGCGCTATCCAACAAAATTATCTTAGTGATTGCAAGCGTTGGTGCTGTACCTATTATTTTTCCTCGAAAACCCTGTTTTACCAAGCGCGGCAAATAGCCTGTGTGGTCCAAGTGTCCATGTGTCAACAAAACAGCGTCAATCCCTGAAACATCGATGGGCAAGAATTCCCAGTTTTTTTCGCGCAGTTCCTTTAAACCTTGGAACATGCCGCAATCAATTAAAATATTCTGTTCCGAAGTTTCAATCAAGAATTTGGAACCAGTTACGGTTCCAGCCGCGCCAAGAAAATGGATTTTTACTTTTTGCATATTCAACTGTTTTTACATAAAAGTTCAATTTCCCCTAAAATCCGTTCTTTCCGTTTTTCCGAAATGCCCAAATGATCTAAATAGAAATGGTCCTCTATCAATTGTTTGCAAAGAACCACGTCCCGACTGAGCAGAAACTGTTTCTCTCGTTGGCTTAGCAAGGTGGAAACAGTAACAGGATATAGCCCCAAGCGGTCTATGTGGTCCTTAATTCCGTTATCTCTAGGGAAATCCCAACTTAAAAGATAAAGCCCTACGCATTCCCCATATTTTATGGCATCTTCGGTAAAACGGGTATTGGTAACCACCCAACCTTCATTCGGTTTTTCCCCATTGTTCCTATCACCGTAGTAATTAAGGATGTCGCGATAGCGCGAATGTATATACAATGGTACTTTTACATCGCAATTGCGGCCCTCATCACTGTGGAATTTACATTCAGCAACTATGTACTGGCCATTTTTATGTGCTACCACATCTACTTCGTGTGTTACGCACTTTCCTTGCAAAAACTGGCCCGTCTTTACCTCATAGCCACTATAGAAAAGGATTGCCCCAACAAATTTTTCAAAAGGAAAACCAGTGGGGCCGAGCTCATAGATTGCTTTTTTCAACTTATATTTTGAAGCGTAGCCTTTTTTCTTTTTCTTAAGAAGCGCAAAGGCACGATTGTAGATTTCCTTGGTTGAAATACCCTGATAAAGTTCATCGCGGACGTTGTTGGCAATTTCACTGACCAAGGCTTCTTCTGCACCGCTTTTCCGAAGGGAACTTTTTAGTTTTTCAATTGAAAATGTGGCCCGTTCACCCGAATGCTTTATTACTTCAATGCCATTGTTCTTCATAATTGGAGTTAGTTTCTGGTGTCATGGAGGGCGAGTACGGGTACCTTGGAATGGATTCCGAGACTTTTTACCAACGGATTGGAAAAAACACTGCCAAAGAACCAGTGCTTTCTGTTCACAAAAGCAATCATCCCGCTATTTTTCTGGTCTGCAAAGGACAATACGCCTTCCTTCACACCTTTATGTTCAAGCCAGTGGTAGGTATATTTTACTTCGCTGAAATGGTTTTCCAATTCTTTCCTATTGTTTTTCTGTCGTTCCGAAAGGTCTTTCTCATTACCTATGTGAAGGATTTGGATTTCTGAATTTTCGAGCTGCGCAATCTTCACAAAGGTCTTCATTTCCCGCAGATTAAAATGAGTCTTGAAGTTGGTGGGGTAAACGATGTTGCCAATTTTTTTATAGGAAACATTGGCGGGTACGGCAAGCACGGCACAGCCTCTAATGTTTTCCATCACGTTTACAGAGTTTCGGCCATAAGCTACTTCTCTATCATTAGTTATACCGCGGGTTCCCATAACTATAAGGTCTATTTTATCGCGCATTACTTTCTCTTCCAACAATTCGATAAGGGTTCCAAATTGATGGTCGAAATAAACGGTATGTTTCGGATTGTCTGCCAATAAGCCCACCTTCTTTTTCAATCCCTCCATTTTTTGGCCGGAAAGCCTTGCTGCCTTGTCATAATCAGCCGGTTCCGGTTCAGGAAACAACACGTTGCCCTTGGCCGAACGCACTAAAAAATAGGAATGGAAAATGTGAAATGTACATTCTTCCTCTGCAAAAAGTTCGAACGCATAAACAATGGCATTGAAGGCATTTTTTGAATAATCTGTAGGGATTAAAACTTGCTTTTGCATAACTAACCTTTTATTTTGATTTAAATTATTTTTTTACATGCTTTCAATTTCTTAAATCGTGCATTGCCAAAAGAGGAACCGCAGTATGTTTACCGAGTTCCTTGACCATAGGGTTGGAAAAAACACCGCCAAAGAAATTGTGCTTTTTGTTTATAATGGCAATCATCTCGCTCTGTCTGCTTTGCACAAAACAGCGCACGCCGTCGTTGATTTCAATGTCATAGAGCGTATGATGGGTGAAACTGGCTGCGTCCAGAATTTTTTCCAGCAAAGCTTTATTTTCCAGTTGCGATTTTGAAAGATTTTTTCCTTTCTGAATATGCAAAATACGGATTGGGGAGTTGGTAGAACGAGAAATCTCCACCAAAGTAGCCAACTCCTTTTCCTTGTAGTGTGTTTTAAAGCTAGTGGGGAATACAATTTCATTCGGGTCTTTGAACAACACAGTTGAAGGAATGGCAAGCACTGGGCAATTTCGTATTTTTTCCATCGCATTCACTGCATTGCTTCCCAAAATCACGGTTTTATTGTCCGTTTCACCCTGGGTTCCCATAATTACCAATTCTATGTCCTGCTTTTCAACTGTCGCTTTCATCACATCGAAGAACGAGCCAAATTCACTCATATAATGAAATGTGTGGTTGTCATTTTCCTCATAAAAACCCATTTGCACCTTTAGCTTTTCCATATCTTTTTCAGAAGCTTCCTGAACTTTCTTAAGATCTTTTTCTTTAGGTTCCGGAGTCAATAGGTTCTCTTTTGAATACCCCGAAAGATAATAGCTGTGTAATATAAAAAACTCTACATATTCCCTTTTATAGAGTTCCATGGCATATTTTATTGCATTCCAGGCGTTTCTTGAAAAATCTGTAGGTATTAATATTCGCTTTTTCAATTTTTGAAATTTTAGTTTTTAATAGGAATTACCAAAGTAGGTGTATGAGTGTGCTTCCCTACCCTGCTAACTACTGGCTCACGGAAGAGTTGCTTTAAAAAAGCATGCTTGTGGTACACCAAGGACAGTAAGTCCATCTTATTGGCATCAGTAAAGTTGTGGAGCGTTTTCGAAATACTCTCCTTTTTTTCAATGAAATGAAATTCTGTGCTATATTCAGTAAGGTCATTCCGGTATTTCTCCAAGTTTTGTTGTTGTTTGGCATCCAATTCATTTTCACTGCCTACATGTACCAAATGTATTTTTGAATTGTACTGTCGTACCAAACGAACGATCGGCCTCAATTTTGAAAGTTTATAAAAATCATTATAATCTGTTGCGAAAGCTATGTTCGTGGGAACAACAAAATCAACTTCCCTTGGAACGATTAGCAACGGACAGCCTTCCAAAGATTTGGTTATTTTCACCGTTGTACTTCCCACCAGCACATCTTCGGCACCTGTGCGGCCCTTGCTGCCCATTACCACGAGGTCTATCCCTTCGGTAGAAACCAGTTTATTGATTGTTTTTGATAAGGTTGCGGGGGTGGAAATGACTTCAAATGTATGGTTTACCTTAGAAGAATCCAGTTTTATTTTATGTACCAATTGCTTGCCGTCTTCGTCAGATTGTCGGTACAATTTTTCAATTATATTTTCAGAACGGCCAATATCCACACGGCTCGTCAGCTTACCCACTTCTTCCCCAAAGGAATGGAGAATGGTTATTTGCAGCGCTTCATCGCTAAATAGTTTTGTAACATAAAACAAGGCTGCGTATGCATTTTTTGAGAAATCGGTTGGAACAAGAATTTTTTTCATTTTCAATATTTTTAAGATTTATCTCGGTAGATTTTGGAGCACTAAAAAAGGAATATCTATTTTGAGGCCTATTTTTTCAATAGTAGACCGGTAGAGTATTTTTTCTAGATAGGAATGTCGCGTATTTACCATGACCAGCATATCTATAGGGTTTTCAATAATGAAACTATTGATTGCTTTAGTAACGTTTGTTCCTGAAACTTGATGAAAATTGATTTGATTGTCACAGAAAGAGGCTTCCAAAAATTTTTTGTTGTCCTGCTGCCGCAATGAGAGTGACGGAAATTTTGAAACGTAAAGTAAATCCATTTTCGAAACAAAACATTTCGCTATGCTGCTCACCAGTTTCAATTCACGGCGTTTGTACGGCAATTGATAATCGGTCGGGAACAGCAGATTTTTCGGGTGCACGTCTCCATAAACAGCCGGAATAGCGAGCACAGGGCATTTCACATATTTTATTACCTGAAGCGTATTGCTGCCGAAAGTTATTTTTTTATCGGCAGTTTCGCCTTTTGTTCCCATAACTACTGCATCTATATTTTCTTTTTCTACCCAATCGTTTACCGAATCCACCAACAGACCAAATTCTGCAATGGTGTGTAAGTTATGTTTTGGATTTGGAGAAAAACTGAGAATTTGTTTCCGCATTTCCTCTAGATCATCCTTTGCTTTTTGAAGTGCCTTTTGCTGTAATTCCTCAAAAACTGCATCGGCCAAACGCGCCTTATCTTCATAAACCGAATCGGAAAAGGCGTGAAGTAAATAAATTTCAGAACGTTCATATTTAAAAAGTTCTGTGGCATACTTCACCGCGTTCATTGAATTTTCAGAGAAATCGGTTGGGATGAGTATCTTTCGCATAGCTTTTCAGTTTATAAAATCCAATACGTAAATATAATAATTGTCAGTTGGAAATAATATGATAAATATCAGCCAAATACTTGATTTTTAAAGAATAGTTACGGATTATAGTGCTTTTTGTTTTGTAATTTGAATCAAAAAAAGTTGTGAAACTATCCACTCTTGGTTATCTACTATAACCTCTTTAATGCTGGTTACAGTTACGGCTTTTATGGATTTTTATGAGGATTATCCTATTGGGTGAGGAGAATAACTTGGCATTTGGTATTTCAAATTACTCATGGAGTACCAAAAAAGGCACATCAGCCGTATAACTTACAGATTTTACCGTAGGGCGCAACAGCAACCTTTGAATAAAATTCAAATTTTTGGCCACAACAGCAACTAGGCTTATTTCCCAAGTTTCTACAAAATCCTGAATACCAATTTCCAAGTCTTTGTTTTCCACAAAATGGAAGCTGTGTTTTTTTTCCTTGAAAAAGTAATGCAAAAACCCTTTGTTATCTGTTTGTGAAGCAGTTAGACCCATATTTTGAGCCCTTATGTGAAGCACCCGAAGTGGTGACTGATGCGTATCCAGAGTATCGGAAAGTGCGCTGATTACCTTGTTGCGATAGATGCAGTTGTAATCCGTTAAAAAAGCTATGTTTTTAATACCGCTGAATTTTGCGTGTTCGGGAATAACAAGTATGGGACATTTTACCTTAGTGATCACATCACAGGTATTGCTTCCCATTTCACTCCTGTTTATTTTGGAAGTTCCTCTAGTACCCATCAAAATATAATCAATTTCCTTTTCATTCACCTGATTTCTGATGGCCTCCACCAAGTTTAGGTTTTCATGAAGCGGAAAGAATACATGGGCTTGGTTTTTAGAAAGCTGCTGACAAACCCTAATCTCTTCTTTCAATAAAACGGAAGTACTTTGAACTGTTTGCATTTCAGAACTGAAATCTGAAATATTTTCCGGTTCTTCTATAAGATTAAGATTTTTATTTGAAACATGAAGGATATAAAAATTCACGGCAACATCGGAAAAGTATTCCAATGCATATTTAATGGCATTGCGTGAATTTTCAGAAAAATCCGTCGGAATCAATATATTCTTCATGGTATCATAGACTTGCCGACAAATCTATCTTTATTGATCGGGCTAGAAAATGATAAAAATCAGCTTTAAGAAAAATTGAATTGATTGGACATATTAATCTATGTCGCGTAGGCTTTCCAAATCTATAATGCGAATGTCGCGGCCTTCAATTTCTATGATGCCATCTTTCTTGAAGTCTGAAAGTGTTCTTATAAGGCTTTCGGTAGCAATTCCGGCGGTTGTGGCAAGGTCATTTCGTGAAATTCGAAGAGGCGCTTCAGGTTTTTTATTCATAATCTCCACAAACTGAAGAATGGTGCTGGCGGTTTTTTTCCGAACTGAACTGTAGGCCATTTTTACCAATTGCTGCTTTATTTCAGAGAGGTTGTCAGACAAAAGGTTCATCAATTCCAAGGAAACATCTTGGCTTTTTTTCAGAATATCCTTCACATAGGTTTTTGAAATGCCCACAAGTTCTATATCTTCTACAGCCGTGGCTGTTTCATCATAAGGAATATTATCGTCAAAAGAAGTGAAGCCCAAAAAGTCATCAGCTTTGTAAAGACCGGTAATGAGTTCTTTGGCATTAGCGTCCATAGTGTGCGTTTTCACAACACCTTTTAAAATTAGAAACATACTGTTGGAGTGGTCGCCCCTTCGATAAATTGTTTCTCCTTTTTTATAGTTATTTATTTCGCCTTCATCGCAAAAAAAGTTTTTCAACTGGTTCAGGTTTTGAGGATTTTCATCACCTTCACTGCCCTTCGCTTCTTTATTGTTGTCACGCATAGCCAAAATGTTCGCTTTGGCCAAACGGCTCTCCACGGCACTCAGCAATTCCTGCTCGTCAAAGGGTTTGGTCAAATAATCATCTGCCCCCATATCCATGCCTTTGCGTATTTCTTTATGTTCCGTTTTTGCTGAAAGAAAAATGAAAGGGATATGCTTTGTTTCTTCTTCTGAAGCCACTTTTTCAAGCACGCCATAGCCGTCAATTTCTGGCATCATTATATCACAAATTATGATATTTGGGTTTTTACTTCTCGCCTTTTCAATACCAATTTTACCGTTTGGTGCCGTAAAAACCATATAACCTGAAAGCTCTAAAAGTTCAGCAGTGTTTTCTCTTAATGCGGTATCGTCTTCAATAAGAAGTATTGTCTTCATCTTAATCAGTATTGTTTTTTATAGGAAAAGAAATTATAAACGTGCTGCCTTTGCCTTCTTTACTTTCAAAGGTAATTGTACCACCTAGATTTTCCAAATGGCTTTTCACGATATTGAGACCAATGCCAGTGCCTTGGTCCAATAGCGCGTTTTCAGCACGGAAATATCTGTTAAAAATATATTTCTGTTCCTTTTGCGGAACGCCCATTCCTTCATCTATAATTTTTATGGTAAGGAAATCCTTACTTGGAACCACAACCACGTCAATAATAGTGTGTTCCGGGGAATATTTTATGGCGTTGTTAATAAGGTTGGTAAGCGACAATTCAAGTATTTTCTCGTCAAAATTTAAAGAGATATCGTCTATGTTTTGTGGATAATTTATGCGCTGGCCTTCTTTCAACAGCATATTTGCATTATAAATTACCTCATTCACTATTTTGCTAAGTGGAAAAGTGTCAAATTTATAAGTGGCCTTACCGGACTCCAAACGCTCAATGGAAAGGAAATCATTCAAAATATTATTCAGGTATTTAACTTTGCTTTGAATGGTTTTCAAATGCTTTTCTCGCTTGTCCTGTTGTTCCGTCTCTGTATATTTACCAGTAAGCATAGCTGAGGTAAGAATACCGCTTAAGGGAGTTTTAAACTCATGGGAAACCAGCGATAGAAATTTTGTTTTCAATTCATTAAGTTCCCGTTCCTTTCGAAGCGATTCCATTATTTTGTGCTCCGCTTCCTTACGTTTTGAAACTTCTTCTTTTAGCTCATTGATTGTTTGTTTGAGCTCCTTGGTGCGCGCTTCAACTTTTTGCTCCAAATACAAGTTGAGTTCTATAATTTCTTTTTCTTGGGTTTTACGGACTGAAATATCCGTAACAAGTGCCATTACATATTTACTCCCATAAATTTCAAAAGGATTTAACCCTGCCTCCACAGGAAAAACGCTGCCGTCCTTGCGTTGGCCATAAAGATCGCGACCGTGGCCCATTTGGCGCGGACCACTTTTTTCCAAATATTCCTCAACCTGCTCGGTATGGCTGTGCCTATATTCTCTCGGAATCAGCAGGTTTATGTTTTCTCCCAAAAGCTCCTTGGCATTATAACCAAACATACGATCGGCGGCTTCATTTGAAGTAACAATTTCCTGCTTTTCATTAACAATGACAATGCCTTCCGATATAGCTTCAGAAAGAATCCTAAAAATATTTCCCCTTTTTTCCTCAAAAACCTTCATTCCCCAAAAGTAAGGATTTTAAACAGTTTTTGTGAACTGATTTTTATCATAAAATTTCATCCAAAAACTATTTAGTTTTACATTCTTAAGAATCATTAAAGTATCGCATTATGGGAACCGTTGATAAACCTCAACTTCTGTTTTATCAAAAAATGGGGGAGCTTTTTTATGCCATTGCCGCGGCGGATAAAGTTGTGCGGAAGGAAGAATATAACGCCTTGAAAAACATTGTTGCAGAACAATGGAAAAATCTGGATGATTATGAAGATCCCTTCCATACAGATGCCGCATACCAAATAGAAGTGGTTTTTGATTGGTTTGATTATGAGCAACTTGACGCAAGTGATTGTTTTGAGAGTTTTGCAGATTATAAAAAAGAAAATCCCAAGCTTTTCACCAAAGAAAGAAAAGACCTGATATGGAAGACTGCTAACGCCATTGCAGGTTCCTTTGCGGGAAAAAACAAAAGTGAAGTGGTTATGCTTGCAAAACTGAAAATGCTTTTGGATAATTAATGGAACATAATTAACCTTTCATTTTTTTCACCATCACTCTTTCGCTATTTTTATATCATAAAACCAAAAAAGAAAAAATGAAATTATTTCTTCCCATATTGCTTTTTTTTACATTAATATCCTGTAAAAACGAACCCAAAAAGGAAGAGACCGATACTTCTTTCCCTATCAATACCCAAGAAGAGATTGTTGATTCGCTAAGGGTCTCTGATAAACATCTGGAAACGCAGCAACAAACCCTAATCATAAAGCGAAAGGAACTGCTTGAGAAAAAGGATGCAAAGGACGAGCTTGAAAAGCTGCTAATCTCAAAATCATTTTTAAAGGAAAGCGATTTGTACACACTCGACTTTAAATATCCATACCTAAACGAAAAAATTAAGCCCCAATTTGAAAACTTCAACGAATACATAAGCAAGCACTATGTTGATGCCAAAAGCATAGAAAAACAAATTTTGGAAGAAAAACGCCTGTGTGATTCTCTGGGGATTCCAAAACAGAGCGAACTGCGAATGGTAGATTATAAAATCTACAACCTTAATGACAGACTTATTAGCGTACTTTTTTATAAAGAAAACCATTACACGGGCGCAGCCCACGCAGCATATACCTTCAATTGCTTAAACTTTGACATGGAACGGGCTGTATTTATGAACTACGAAGATTTTTTTAATAATGGTTCCGAAGGAGAGCTCCGCGACATTTTGAACACCATTTTAAAAGAAAAAATCAATTTGGGTGAAATGTACTATGACTGCTGGGCCATTTCCGAAGATGATTTCTTCACTGCTAAAAACAATTTTGTTATAAATGACGATGCGGTGGAGTTCTATTTTGACGACTGCGTGATCTGTCCATCCTATACAGGATCCTATTCCATCAAAATTCCACTGGAAATGCTGATGCCTGTTTTAAGAAAATACAAAAAGAACCCGTTGATTAGTTAATTTAAAAAAGGAAAGTGCAGACAACCAACGACCATTAACCATCAACAGACAACCGACAATATGAAAAGCAACTTCAAAGACATAATCAATTCCGAAACACCCGTACTGGTTGATTTTTTCGCCGATTGGTGCGGACCATGTAAAATGCTAGCACCAATCCTGAAACAAGTTAAAGAAGAATTGGGCGATGCCGTGAAAATCGTAAAAATAGACGTTGATAAAAACCAACCCTTAGCAGCACAATTTCAAGTTCGTGGAGTGCCAACAATGATTCTTTTCAAAAACGGGAAACAACTTTGGCGACAAAGCGGCGTTCTTCAGAAAAACGACTTGGTTTCCATAATTAAGCAACACAAAAATTAATGGAACTGAATCGTTACATAGATCACACGCAATTAAAAGCCACTGCTACTCCAGAAGACATCATAAAACTTTGCAATGAAGCAAAGGAATATAAATTTTATGCGGTCTGCATAAACAGTTGTTACGTCTTCTTGGCTGCAAATGAATTGAAAAAAAGTGATGTAAAAGTTGCTTCAGTAGTTGGTTTTCCTTTAGGTGCAAACAGTTGCCATGCCAAAGTCTGTGAAGCAAAACAATGCATTAAGGACGGTTCCGATGAAATTGACATGGTGCTGAACATTGGTTTACTGAAAGCAAAATTGCACAAATCCGTCCGTGAAGAAATTGCAGCCGTTAAAGAAGCAATCGGCAGTCGAATCTTAAAAGTAATTCTCGAAACCTGCTATTTAAGCGATGACGAAATTAAAATAGCCTGCCAAATAGCCAAAAAAGCTGGAGCTAATTATGTAAAAACTTCCACTGGTTTTGGAACTGGCGGGGCTACAGAACACGTAGTAAAAATAATGATCGAAGAAGTGGGCAGCAGTTTAAAAATAAAAGCCTCTGGCGGAATAAAAGATACTGCAACCGCCAAAAAATATATTGAAATGGGAGTTAGCAGAATCGGAACATCTTCAGGTATCGAGATCGTAACAACCACAAAAAAAGACACAGATGAGTACACATATTGAAGCCAAACCAGGTGAAATTGCAGAATCGGTTTTACTTCCTGGTGATCCCATGCGCGCCAAATGGATTGCGGAAACTTTTCTTGAAAACGCAAAATGCTATAACGATGTTCGAGGTATGTTGGGTTATACCGGCACTTTTCAAGGAAAGCGAATTTCGGTGCAGGGCACTGGAATGGGTATTCCTTCAGCCTTGATTTATTGCCACGAGTTAATTAATGATTACGGAGTGAAAAACCTAATTCGTGTTGGTTCCGCTGGAAGCTATCAAAAAGATATAAATCTTCGCGATATTGTGATTGCAATGGCAGCCTCTTCCACTTCAGGCATTAATAATACCCGCTTTGTAAACTGCGACTACTCGCCCACTGCCGATTTCGATTTATTTATGAAAGCCGCGCTTTACGCCAGAGAAAGAAACATTCCCATAAAAGCGGGCAATGTGCTTTCCAGCGATCAGTTTTATGAAGATGACTTCAACAACTATAAAAAGTGGGCAGATTTTGGGGTTTTATGTGTAGAAATGGAAGCCGCGGGGCTTTATACCATAGCGGCAAAATTCAATGTGAAAGCATTGGCCATTTTGACCATTTCAGATTCATTGGTAACCGGCGAAACTACAACTGCGGACGAACGCGAGGGCAGTTTTTCCAAAATGATTGAGGTTGCGCTCCATACGCTTTTATAAAAAAAGCAGAAATCCATCTACGAAATTTCTGCTCTTTCACCGTTAATTGATGTCGATAGCAATTAACTAAACTTTAAAAGTCATTACCGGTAAATCTGAATGGTTTACCACATCTTCACCAATACTTCCGGAGAAGAAGTGCGCCAAGCCTTGGCGACCTTGCGTGGGCAGTGCAATAATATCGGCATTGCTTACTTGACTGTAACCAAAAATTCCTGCCTCCACAGAATATTCGTTGTATTGAATAACTTTATTCAAACTTTCAAGTGGATTTGGTTCCCCCACGCTTTTCAAAAAGCTGAGGATTCGTTTTTCAATTTCGCGAGTGCTTCTAAAATCACCTGCAAGGTTCACGTAGAGCATCTGCATGTTAATCCCCAAGGCATCAAACATTTTTTGGGCACGTTTGTAGGGACCAATGGAATTCTCTAAAAAATCGCAAGCAAAAACTCCAAGCTCTGGATTGAAATTTTCGTGACGGTGCTTTATAACCAACACTGGTATTTCTGAAGTACGCACTACTTTTTCGGTATTGCTTCCAACGAAAACCTCTTTTAAGCCTGAGCTTCCGTGGGAACCCATAACTATCAAATCTGCTCCAAAATCTTGGGCTACCTCATTCAATTCACTAAAAATTTTATAATTATGCACTGTATCGGTAACCTTAATATCTCTTAGGTAATCTTTGTCAAGGAATTCGGCAAAACGCTTTTCTGCCAACCTCATATAAAACATCGCTTCCATAGTCTCCTTGCTTTCATCGCGTGTTATAAATGCATCGTTTAGACCCATCATATGTACCGCAACGATTTCGGCATTTTGCTTTTTTGCAATGTTTGCGGCTACTTCCAGCGCATAATCTGAATGGTCGGAAAAATCTACGGGAACTAATATTTTTTTCATCTGTACTGGTTTTTAGTGGGTTATGAATTTTGCCTTGCGTTTTTTAAGCTGTTTTTCAAGGTCAGAAATAGTTTCTTTTGCGGCCGCTTCAAAGGTGGCCTCTTTTGATGTTGCAAAAATTTTAGGTCCCGGAAGGCTCAGTTCCATCTCGCATATATTGCCTTTGCCGTAAACGTTGTTTTCCATCTTAAAACTTACATCGGCTCTAATAAGCCAATCATACTTTTCAGCAAGTTTTTGAAGTCTTTTTTCAACATATTCGTTCATCGCCTCGCTGGTGGGCATTTTCACATATTGAATGTTTATAGTCATGATTCTCGGAATTTTTTATACATCTCAAATATATCCAGATTTTGTGGGTTTTAAAATGACTAAAATCATATTGTTCCCGTATTCATAAAAAAATCCCGGTTACAATTTTCTGCTATGGGATTCGCATAAATTGTTTTTTTGAAGAAAAACACTAGGCGCAGCAGCTCTCCCCTTCGTTCTTTACGCCAAGTTTTTTAAGTATTTTTTCCATCAAGCACCATTTTGTGAATGATGATTGCAACAGGTTGACGCCCACAAAACCTGTGAACCACAACCAGTTTATATTCACATAAACAGCCAAAATAAGGCTGATTAAAATAAAAGTCCCGGCAATTGCCCTAATATACCTATTAATCATAATTATAAATTTTAGTTCTATATTAATTAAGTTCTTGTTTTTCAGTTTAAACTTCCCAACCCCTCAACGTTTCAATTTCCTCCACATAATATTCACGGGCATAATTCAGTAACAACTCCTTCCTTTGGGGAGGTCGGGAGGAGCCTAAATACTCCGCTCTATTGGTACCACCACCGCATGAATTGGATTGTTAGTCTCTAAAGTTTCATTGAATTGTTCCACTAAGCTAAAAAAGGAATCAATCTTTTCATCTTCGGTAAAAGAGAAAAACATACTGCTGTCCGCCCCTCCTTTTTCCGATGGAAACCAACTGGAATTCATCATGAAAGATGAAGCATTTTTATAGCCCTCAATATCGGAGCCACTATAGCTCTCAATATTCGCTTTTTTGAAAAGTTGTAGCACGTCTTTCTGAAATTCGTCCACAACGGTTACAATTAGTAGTTTCATCAAATTATTTTTTATTGATTATCGTTTCCTTTATGCTTCACTCCAAATCGTTTTAATTTTAAGCCTTACATCTTATCACGAAACAGTCTATTTATAGTTTTTTCGTTCAATCATATAATAAACCAGCGGCACCACCAATAGCGTTAACACCGTGGAAACAATGGTTCCGCCCATAAGTGAAATGGCAAGCCCTTGGAAAATTGGGTCGAACAGGATTACGAAAGCACCAATTACCACTGTTCCCGCGGTCAATAAAATTGGGGTTGTCCGTACTGCTCCTGCTTCAATTACGGCTTGTTTTAATGGAATTCCCTCTGCGGTCCGCAGGTTTACAAAGTCAATCAACAGCACCGAGTTTCGCACCATGATTCCCGCCAAGGCAATCATCCCGATAAAGGAAGTAGCCGTAAAGAACGCGCCCATAATCCAGTGGCCGAGCACGATTCCTATCAACGATAATGGAATGGCAACCATCATTACAACAGGTGCTTTAAAGTTTTGGAACCACCCAACGATCAAAATATAAATGATAATGATTACGCCCAAAAAGGCAATGCCCAGATCGCGGAATACTTCAAGCGTAATTTGCCATTCGCCATCCCATTTCACGGTAAAATCATCTTCAAATTCGGGTTGTTGCAAATACAGCTCATTCATTTTATAACCCGCTGGCAGTTCAATATTATTTAGCTTGTCTGTCATTCCCAAAATGGCATAAACAGGACTTTCAAGCGCTCCAGCCATATCTGCCAAAACATAAACTACCCGTTTTTGGTTTTTGCGATAAATACTTTTTGCGCGCGTGCTTTCCTGAATGTTCACCAAATCGCCCACAGAAACCATATTTCCCTGTTTGGAAGCAATCTTTAATTGTGAAATATCCTGGATTGTAGCTTTTTCCTTTTCATCCAAGGCAAGCAATATGCCTACTTGTTTTGTAGCTGTTTCATCATACAGATTGGTTACAGGCCTATCTGAAAGCGCCATATTCATCGTATAGACAATCTGCTGTGGTGCCACGCCGTAGCGCATTGCTTTTTCTTTATCTATTATGAATTCATACTCTCTTTGGTCTGCCTCTACCATCCAGTCAACATCTACAACATCCTGGGTTTCGTTCAGGATGTTTTCTACTTTTTTGGCAACGGCAATCTGCTTGTCGTAATCGGGACCGTAAACTTCCGCAACGATTGTTGATAATACCGGAGGCCCCGGTGGCACTTCCACTATTTTCACATTTGCGCCAAACTTCTTTCCAATTTCCTGAATGCGCGGTCGCAGTTGTTTTGCTATGTCGTGGCTTTGTAGGCTACGGTCTTCCTTGCCTGCCAAATTCACCTGAATATCCGCCATATTGCTACCACCACGTAAATCGTAATGACGGACCAAACCGTTAAAGGTTATCGGCGCCGAAGTGCCTACATAGTTTTGATAGTTCACAACAAGCGGTTGCGTGGAAAGATATTGTCCAATTTCACGGGCAACTACAGCAGTGCGTTCCAAAGTTGTTCCTTCAGGCATATCGATCACTACCTGCATTTCGTTTTTATTGTCAAAAGGAAGCATCTTCACGGCAACCGATTTGGTAAAGAACATTGCCACAGAGCCCAACAACAACAGCACGGTAATTCCCAAAAACAACCAACGGGTCTTTTTGCTTTCGATTAAAGGAGTCTCAAGCTTTGAATAAATCCGGTAAATGAACGTACGCTCCAAAGTTTTTTCTTCTTTCGGAGTTTTCCCTTTCCCTCCGCGGCGGGCAGGTTTTTCTTTTTCACGAAGGAAAATATACCCCAAATACGGTGTGATGGTCAAAGCCACAAACAACGACAGTATCATCGCTATGGAAGCCCCAATAGGCATTGGAGACATATATGGCCCCATCAACCCAGAAACAAAGGCCATCGGCAATACGGAAGCAATTACCGTGAAAGTTGCCAAAATCGTTGGGTTTCCTACTTCATTTATAGCGTAAATGGCCGCTTGTTTAAAAGGCAAGCGTTTCATCTTGAAATGCCGGTGCATGTTCTCGGCGATGATGATGGAGTCGTCCACTACAATTCCTGTAACAAATACCAAAGCGAAAAGCGTAATTCTGTTCAACGTGTAATCGAGTAAATAATAGCTCAAAAGCGTTAAGGCAAACGTAATTGGCACCGAAAGAAAAACAACCAAACCGCCACGCCATCCCATGGCGAGCATCACGACCAAAGTAACGGCAATGATGGCGCCAATAAGGTGCATCAACAGTTCTGAAACTTTGTGGGAAGCAGTTTCGCCGTAGTTTCTTGTAATTTCTACATGAACGTCGTCGGGTATTAAATTGCTTCGCAAATGCGCTACCTTGTCGATAATTACATCTGCAATCTTCATAGCATCGGCACCTTTCCTTTTTGCTACCGAAATGGTCACGGCAGGATATTCCGAAGGATATTCTGAAATATTTTTACTCGCACCACCAAACCCAAAGGAAACATATTGCCTTGGGATTTCGGGACCATCAAGAATAGTAGCAACCTGTTTCAAATAAATGGGCTGGTCCTGTTGTACACCCACAACCAGATTCTCAACATCGGTTGCGGATTTTAGAAAGTTTCCCGTGGTAACCAAAAACTCCGTGTCGTTTTTATCAAAACTGCCCGAGCTCATTTGCTGGTTGTTCGCTTTTATCATTTCGGCTACGCCCAAAAAGTCCAAGCCGCTTGCAGCCAGTTTGTCTTTATCCAAAACAACACGTAACTGCCTATTTCGTCCTCCAATTTTTTGGGTGGCGGAAACCTGGTTTACTTCTTCAATTTCTTGGGTGAGCTCGTCTGCAATCTGTTTCAGTTGAAAATCGTCGTAGTTTTCGCTCCAAAGCGTTATTCCAAGCATCGGCACATCGTCTATGGCACGGGGTTTTACAAGCGGCATGGTTACTCCCGGAGGCATTTGGTCCATATGCTTGTTCATTTCGTTATACAATTTTACGAAGGAACGCTCTATATCTTCCCCCACATAAAACTGCACGATTACCATCGCCCCTTCCTTTGAAGACGTGGAATACACATACTCGACCCCGGGAATGTTGGAAACCAGTTTTTCCAAAGGTTTTACCACCCTCGATTCCACTTCGGTTGGCGATGCGCCGGGGTAGCCTACGAAAATATCGGCCATGGCCACATCGATCTGTGGTTCTTCCTCCCGAGGTATCAAAAAAGAGCTCCACACGCCAACGACCATAAAAACGATCATCAACAGCACCGTAAGCTTTGAGCCTATAAATAACTTGGCAATTTTGCCAGCAAATCCGTCCTTCATGATTATTGTTTAATGGTTATTTTCGCCCCGTTGAAAAGTTTTCCTTCGGAAGAAATAATATAGTTTTCATCTATTGCCAGACCCGAAAGTACTTCCACCTTATCGCCGAAAGTTCTTCCCAAGCGCAACCAACGCAGTAATGCGGTATTGCTTTGGCTAACCGTGTAAATCCCGGTTAATTGTCCGCGTTTTACCAAGGCTTCCTGCGGCACCAATACCATACCCACCTCAGGTTTCTTTTCTAAGGGAAATTGCACCGTAGCATACATTCCCGAAAGAATACTTGCATCGGTTTTGTCCAATACTACTTTTACCAAATATTGGCCGCCCGTGTTTTTTGCAGAAGTGCTCACTTCGGTTACTGTTGCTGGAAGTATTTTATCCGAAGATTTTACAATCACCTGTACTTTGGAACCTGATCTTATTTTTGAAATTTCACTCTCGGGCACTGAAGCCGTCACTTCAAAATTGCCCGGGCCTTCCACTGAAACTAATGGCATTCCAGGGTTTGCCATATCGCCAGCTTCAATAAATTTATTGGTAACCACTCCGTTAAAGGGCGCACGAAGATTTACATAGGCAAACTGCGACTGCACTTCGTTCTTCATCTGCCTTGCCCCTTCCAGTCTGGCTTTTGCCATTTCGTAGCGGGCGCGTTGGTCGTCCAGTTCCTTTTGGCTTGCGCTGTTTTCCGCAAACAAGTTTTGAAACCGTTGGTAATCTTTTTCAGCATTATTGAAAGCGGCTTGTGCTTCCGTAATGCCAGCGCTTGTCTGTGCTTGTTTTGCCGAGAGATCGGTATTGTTGATGCTTACCAGCAATTGCCCTTTTGTAACCTTCTGGCCCACATTCACGTGAACCTTATCCACAAAGCCCATCATTCGGGTACTTAGCGTGGCGCTGTTGGCCGCTTCAATCTTTCCGCTGGCGGTTAAAAAAGGGGTGTTGTTTTCTCCGGCAACCGAACTTACCGTTACAGCTACCGCCGGAGTATTATCTATGCTTTTTTCTTCGGAAGAATTGCCGCAGCTCGTTAGACTTAAAACTCCGAGGAAAAACAAACTTGTGTATAGTGACTTCATATAAATATTTTTTAAATCTTTTTTGATACTGTATTTAATTTCGATTTTTGGATTTCGATTTATATTTCGATTTCAAAAGGGTTTCGACTGCGCTCAACCTGACATTCGCTTTCGTTTTCGTTTTCTTTTTCGTTTTCTTTAGTTTTTCGTTAAAAACTGAAGGTATGCCAAAGCGTAATTATGCTGAAAAACCGTGTTGAAATACTCCAACTGTTTTTGGGAATATTGCGTCTCGGCCATTAAAAGGTCTGTTGTTCTTTCCAGACCTTCCTTAAATCTGTTGGTACGAATTCTAAGCGCTTCTTTTGATTGCTCCAACGCCAATCCGGTCAATTTTAAATTGCTTTTTGCATCCTGATACATTCTTTTTGCTTTGTTCAGCTCCAATTGGCTTTCGGCTTTGTACTGTTCCAGTTCAAGATTTGCCTTGTTGAATTCGGCTTTGCTTTTTTGGGTTTTCCCAAAACGTTTGGAGCCTTCAAAAAGATTCCACGTTAAGGCCGCACCGAATAAATAGCCATTGGCATCTGCCCGGAATATTTCATCGTCATAAAGTTCGTAGCTTCCAAAAGCATTCAGTCTTGGGAGAAACGTCATTTTATCGGCTTTGTAATTTTGTTTGTAGGCTTCCGCCACAAATTCCATTGCCTGAATATCGGCTCTGGAGCTGGAAAGGCTTTCTGCGGAATTCAATTCCGAAGCAACCCCAAGCGAATCTGTTGGTTTAAAAACCCCAGAAACTGCTTCGTTCATAAGCACCGCAAGATATTCCGAAGCGTTTATCACATTGCTCTTGGCGTATTGCAATTGGTTTTCAACTTCGGTAACACGTACTTGCACGGCCAAAACATCGCTCTGTTGCAGGTACCCTTGTTTGAAACTATTGTTCGCCAACCGAAGGTTTTCATTGGCTGCATTAAAAGATTTTTCCAAAACTTCCACGCTTTTATAGGCCAACTGCAACTGCATATAGGCTTTTTCGGTCTCCAAGGAAAGATAATCGCCTGTTCTAGCCAATTGCATTTGGGTAGCCGCCCATTTTGCCTTTGCGGCTTTGCGTTGGAAAATGCCATCTACATTTATAAGTGGCTGTTGCACTTCAAACTTGGTTGCGAACATATTGATTTGGGAAGGGTCGTTCAATATGTTCGGGTCAAAATCGGCTTGGGTAACTATTTCCTGGTTCAATTTAAAACCAAAAGCCATCAACGGGTTGGTAGTCGCCATACCGCTATGAGAGGCAGTTATATTTGGAAGAAAAACGGCATTTGTCTGACTGTAATCTCCTTTGGCGGCAAGCACCTGCTGCTCGCCTATCTTCAGCTTATTGTTTTGTTGAATTACCTTTTCCAATACCTCAGCCTTGGAAATTGGCACGGTTTGCTGTGCAAAAAGCATCGTTGGCAGCAAGGCAATGAGTGTTACTATATTTTTAATCTTCATTATTGTTTTTAATTTGATGCAAACATATTGCGGAAAAAATTACGAGTCAGTAACTAAAGTTACCAAAGAAAAAGCACCCGCTTGGGTGCTTTTCACTAACCAAATAAATCTGCACTTATTAGGAACGAACCAACCACGAAACGTTCCTAAATACTTTTAATGACCTTGGTCAATTTTTCTTGAACTTCCTTTGCTATTGTTGCCAAAGAATCGTTTTGTACCGCCATCATGGAAGCTGCCGGATCAACCGCCGAAACCTCAACAGTTCCCGCTTCACGTTCTTGCACTATTACGTTGCACGGAAGCATGGTTCCAATTTTATTTTCAGCCTGCAAGGCTTGATGCGCCATGTGTGGATTGCAGGCACCAAGAATGGTGTAATTGTAAAAATCGGCATCCAATTTCTTCTTTAAGGTGGCTTTTATATCTATTTCGGTCAACACCCCAAAACCTTCTTCCTTTAAAGCTGCCGTTGTCTTTTCAATAGCTTCCTCAAAACTTGTGTTTTTTAGTGTTGTACTGATGTAATAACTCATGATTTTGTGTTGTTTAATGTATTTGAACAATCTGAGACAAAGGTAAGCATGCAAAATGGGAAGTTCTGTAACAAAGATTACACAACGGAAAGTTCCTCCTAATTTTCTGATCATAAAGTTTTGACGCAGGACTTTTAGAAATATGACGTAAGACTAAAAAGTCTGGCGCTAAACGCAGTCATTCTTTACCAACCATCTACCCACTAACAACTACTAACTACCTACCAATTATCCGCTACCTATTCGCCGGTGTAATTATTTTATGCAAACGATGCATCCCCACATCCGCCACCCACAGCATTCCAAAACTTTTAAAAATGCTTTCGGGCGATTTTTCCTTTGGAGATCCCATTGGCATTGGTGAACCTGCTAGTTTATTTTTAGCAGTTTTAAATGAAGTACTTTTTCCGCTTCTTGTAATAATTGTTTTATTTCAATTGCACTTTTGGGTGCTGGGAAATATTCAGTTGACAGGAAATAGTTAGTTTATCTTTAATTAAAAATCTTTACTAACAATTCCTTTAGCAAATCGCCTTGAGGA
>JAGQYY010000001.1:45581-62606 GCA_020435825.1 Aequorivita sp. | reverse complement strand
TGGAAGATTGACGGCACCCACACCTTTGCTTTTCATATCAACCTCTCGTATTGAAGCTATAATGGCGCTCACCTTTTTCATTGGGTAGTTTCGCGCTGCGGTTTGGTAATCCTTTACAAAGTAAGGATTCACCCCCAAAGCCTTTGCAGCATCACCTTTATTGGAAAGCGCATGGTATTTTAAGAGTTTTGAAAAGAAACTATACAACAAAGCCACCGTCATCACCAAGGGATTGTTTTTTGGGTTTTGCGAAAAATATTGAATAATCGCAAAAGCCTTTTTTATATCCTTTTCCCCAATAGCGTTCTGAAGCTCAAAATTGTTGAAATCCTTACTAATACCAATGTTTTCCTCAATAATCTGTGGCGTGATTTGTTCGCCGGGTTTTAGGATTAATTGCAGTTTTTCAAGCTCGTTGTTCACTTTGCTCAAATCATTCCCAAGAAATTCCACCAGCATCTGTGCGGCCTTTGGTGTAATAGTGTATCCTTTTCCGGCTAAAACACGTTTTATCCAATCGGGAACCTGATTTTCATAGAGCTTTTTACTCTCAAAAACAACGCCTGTCTTGACAATTTCCTTCGCCAGTTTTTTTCGCTTGTCCAAGGTTTTGTATTTGTAGCACAATACCAAAACAGTTGTGGGCTGCGGATCTTTGGCATAGGGCACCAAGTTTTCGATGGTACGCGAAAGATCCTGCGCCTCTTTTACAATTACCACCTGCTTTTCTGCCATCATCGGGTAGCGTTTGGCATTGCTAATAATATCGTCCACCGTAACATCACGGCCATAAAGCACCATTTGGTTAAACCCTTTTTCCTCTTCGCTCAAAACGTTTTCCTCAATATACTTTGAAATGCCATCAATATAATACGGCTCCTCTCCCATCAAAAAATAAATGGGTTTTGTGTTTCCGTTTTTAATATCGTTTATAATGGATTTTACTTTGTCGAGTGGCATTAAAAAGTTGTTTGTTGAAAAGTGAGATTTATTTGGAATTTGGTATTCGTTTTTTAGAATTTAATAGATATTTGTTTGATGCAAAAACTAAACTTTCCCGAATATTCCTTTCGCTTCAAAAGTAGCGAAAATAAAACGTTGGTTTTTGATGAAATCCGAAAAAAATTCGTGGTGCTCACACCTGAGGAATGGGTTCGGTTGCACGCTGTCCAATTTCTCCTGAAAGAAAAAAACTATCCCAAAAGCCTTATAAACGTTGAAAAACAACTGAAACTGAACAACACGATAAAAAGATACGATGTGGTAGTTTTTAACAATGACGGCAGTATTTTTTTGATAGTTGAATGCAAAGCGCCGTCAATTGATATTTCACAACTTACTTTCGATCAAATTGCGCGATACAACTTGGCTTTGGATGCTGAATATTTAATGGTCAGCAACGGTTTGGAACATTATTACTGCCAAATGGATTTTGAGAACGAACGCTATTTTTTTCTAAAAGAAATTCCCAATTATAAATAAGTCCTGAAAAAACACTTCAAAAATCTATCTTTGCACCCGTGAAAGTAGCCGTTGTTATACTCAATTGGAATGGAAGGGAGTTGTTGGAAAAATTTCTTCCCGCCGTAGTGAAATTTTCTGCCCAAGCCACTGTGTATGTTGCAGATAACGCTTCCACGGATAATTCTGTCGTGTATGTTTCCGAATTTTTTCCCTCTGTAAAAATTATTAAAAATAAAGTAAACGGCGGTTATGCAAAAGGGTATAACGATGCCTTAAAAAGCCTATCCGAAGATATTTTTGTATTGCTGAACAGTGATGTGGAAGTAACTGAAAATTGGTTGTACCCTGTAATTTCAGAATTTGAAAAAAATAATTCTGTTGTTGCCGCACAGCCAAAAATCCTCGATTACAAAAACAAGGATTATTTTGAATATGCCGGCGCTGCGGGCGGTTTTATTGATAAATTTGGTTACCCCTTTTGTCGTGGAAGAATTTTCAATACCGTTGAAAAAGATGATGGACAATACAATGATGTTTCTGAAATATTTTGGGCATCGGGAGCCTGTCTTTTTGTAAAGACCGATGCTTTTTGGCAAGCCGGGGGATTGGATGAAGATTACTTTGCACACCAAGAGGAAATTGACCTTTGTTGGCGTTTACAGGCTAAAGGTGGAAAAATACTTTACGTAGGCGCCTCAAAAGTGTATCACGTTGGTGGTGCAACCCTGGCGGCCTTAAATCCTAAAAAAACTTTTTACAACTTTCGAAATTCCCTTTTAAATCTGTTAAAAAACGCAGGGGAAACAACAGTTTTTAGTTCCATTTTTATAAGAATGCTATTGGATGCTGTTGCGGCATTTCAGTTTTTGTTGCAGGGAAAACCAAAACATTTCCTAGCAGTATTGAAAGCGCACTTCAGTTTTTATGGCTTCATTCCGAAGTTTCTTCAAAAGAGGGGAAAATTTGCTTCAAAATCAAAATACTTTTCAACCAAATCTGTTGTATTTCAGTATTTTATAAAGAGAAAAAAAGTTTTTAACGAACTTTAATTTATTTTACTTAAAGTATTGTTAATCGTTTTTTGCCTGAAACCTAATTTAATAATTTTGGTTCAGAATATTTGAACAAACAATCTAATATAACACTTACAAATTATGAAGAAACTATTGATTCTAGCAATGTGTTCTGGTTTGGTATTTACCTCTTGCGTTTCGAAGAAGAAGTATGCCGAACTTGAAGCAAAACAGAAAAACACGCAGGATTTATTGAACACAGCAACAGTTAAACTTAACGATTGTCTTGCGGAAAGAGCTGCTGCATCAGCAAGAGCTAAAGAACTTGAAGGGCGTTTGGCAGATATGAAAAAGACCAACGCAGACCTTATTGAAAGTTCAAAAGAACTTACTATCTTGACTTCAAAAGGGGCTACAAACCTTGAAAAATCTTTGGAAAGTTTAAAAGAAAAAGATCTTAAAATTACCCGTTTGCAAGATGCACTTAATAAAAAGGACAGTGTAACCCTTGCTCTTGTTACCAGTCTTAAAAGAGAAGTTGGCGTAAATGATCCAGACATTGAAGTAAATGTTGAAAAAGGAGTAGTTTATATTTCACTTTCTGATAAGGTAATTTTCAAAAGCGGAAGCTACCAGATTTCAAACAGAGCCAGTGAAATTTTAGGCAAAGTTGCCAAAGTAATCAATGGCAAACCTGATTTTGAAGCGATGGTTGAAGGGCATACGGACAACGTTCCTTACAGCAATGGATTATTGCTTGACAACTGGGATTTGAGTGTAAAGAGAGCCACAGCTATTGTTCGAGAATTGCAAAAACTTGGTGTAGCACCGTCTCGTTTAGTTGCTGCCGGCCGTGCAGATTATGTGCCATTGGTGCCTAACGACACTGCTGAAAACAGAGCTACCAATAGACGTACACGTATATTGGTACTTCCAAAAATCGATCAATTCTATGATATGATTGAAAAGGAAATGAAAAATCTTGAGGCTGGAGGAAAATAATTTCTGAAGCTTTAAAATAAAAGAACCCCGGTCCAAAAAAGGCCGGGTTTTTTATTGGCCGTATCAAAAGAATCTTTGAATAGGTTTTCGTATCTTAGATTAGAAAACAAAACAAGCTATAATACTATAAAAATATGGAAGAATTCAAAACCAATTGGAGCCGCGAAGAACTTAAAGCATATATATTACTATACTGCGCAAACGCCAATTTTATTGAAACCAAGGAAGAAAAAGAATATATAAAATCTAAAGTAGGTGAGGAAAAATACAAAAAAGTCCACAAAGAATTTGATAATGATAACGATTACCAACGCATTCAAAAAATTCAATCTACCGTAGAGCGTTTCAATTATACCAAACACGAAATAGACCGTCTTTTTGAAAATATAAAAAAAATGTTTCTCACTGATGGTTCAATAGATATTCTTGAAGAAAACATTTATCGTGGGTTGCAGCATTTGCTTAAATAAGTTTTTTAAAATTTTAAAACCATTAGCAAAGATGAATTAAATATCATTGAAAAGTTTTACGACGCTTTCACACATTTGGATGCTGAACGGATGGTGCAATGGTACCACGACGATATTACCTTTGAAGATCCCGCATTTGGGGTTTTAAGCGGTGAGGAAGCCAAAAATATGTGGCGGATGCTTTGCCTCTCCCAAAAAGGAAAGGGTTTTAAAGTTATAACCTCAAATATTGAATACACGCCCGAATCGGGAAAAGCGCGTTGGGAAGCTTATTATACCCTCACGAAAACCGGCAGAAAAGTACATAATATAATAAATGCTACTTTTAAATTCAAGGATGGCAAGATTATAAACCACGTTGACAAGTTCAGCTTGTACAGATGGTCTAGACAAGCAATGGGTTTTAAAGGTTTTTTGGTAGGATGGACGGCATTTTTTAAGAAAAAACTTAATCAACAGACCCGTTTTCTACTATCAGAATTTCAAAAGAAGCAAAATAACCTTTAAAGTTCCAAGCTACCCTTCCCTTCGCGAATTACAATAGGCTCTGTTCCTGTTAAATCAATTACCGTGGAAGGAATATTTCCGCCATAACCGCCATCAATAACAAGATCCACCAAATTGTCCCATTTCTCAAGAATAAGTTCGGGATCAGTTGTATATTCTATAACTTCATCTTCGTCCTTTATGGAAGTTGAAATAATAGGATTGCCCAATTCCTGAACAATAGCACGGGTTATGGAGTTATCCGGAACTCGAATCCCCACTTCTTTTTTCTTTTTGAAAACCGTCGGAAGATTGTTGTTTCCCGGAAGAATAAATGTATAAGGACCAGGTAAATTCCTTTTCAGCAACTTAAAAGTTGGTGTATCTATTTGCTTTACATAATCGCTAAGATTGCTTAAATCCTCACAGACAAAAGAAAAATTGGCTTTTTCAAGTTTCACGCCCCGCAACTGCGCTACACGTTCCATTGCGCGATTGTTTTTTATATCGCAGCCCAAGGCGTAAACCGTATCGCTTGGATAAATAATGACGCCACCATCCCGAAGAATCTTCACAACCCGCTTAATTTCCTTTGGGTTTGGGTTTTCTTCGTAAATTTTTATGAGTTCAGCCATACCGGAATTTTATTTTAAATATATGCCATTTTAAAATAATTAACAACTTCGTGCACACTACATAACATAAACAGAGTTTTTTCTCGTTATTAGGTTCAACAAAGCCTTTTTATGAAAAACCTCCTCGTTATAATTCTGTTCTTCGGAATTCAATTTGGTTATGTTTCCTGTTCAAAAGATAACGATAGCAGTCCAGAACAGCCATTGGCTGCCGAAACTTTTTTAAACGTTTCCTACGGAAGTAACTCCCAAGAAAAATACGATCTTTATTTACCTGCAAACCGCTCCACAGAAAAAACAAAAGCAATCGTGCTAGTTCACGGTGGAGGCTGGACGGGTGGCGACAAAGCAGACATGGATTTTCTGATTCCATACATCAAACTTAGGCATCCGGACCACGCGATAGTAAATATTAACTACGTGCTCGCAGATATAAACACGCCTGCCTTTCCAAATCAGTTTTTAGATTTGGATGCTGTAATCAATAAGCTGACTTTAGAAAAAGACGAATTGCACATTTTGCCGGAGTTTGCACTAATTGGCGCTAGTGCGGGGGCACATATTTCTTTAATGTATGATTATGCCTATGACACAGACGATCAAGTGAAATTAGTCGGCGACATTGTGGGACCGTCAGATTTTACGGATCCCTTTTATAGTGAAAATCCCAATTTTTCGCTTTTAATGGCTGCCTTGGTCGATGAAAATGCATATCCTCCCGGAACAAATTATGCAGAAGTATTGAGCCCAGCGTTTCGCGTTTCCAATAATAGTAGCCCTACGCTACTTTTCTACGGAAACACTGATCCACTGGTGCCGCTTTCAAATGCTACAACATTAAACTCAGCACTTAACTTTATGCAAATAGACCATACTTTAAATGTTTATGGAGGTGGTCACGGCGATTGGTCAAATGTGGACATTGAAGATATGAAAGCACAGATAAGTGCTTATGTAGATACTTATTTGGAAGTAGCCAATTAATTAACCACCTTCAGTTTTGCAAAACGAAGCAGTAGTTTTTTTAAGCCCCCATTTTCAAAATCTATTTCGGCTTTGGTATCTGCGCCCACGCCTTCAATTTTAAGAATTTTTCCTTTTCCGAAGCGAACGTGCTCTACCATTGTCCCTGGCCTTAGGTTAGCATCTTCCGCGTTAAAATTTTTATCGGTATCGCTTGTTACGGGCTTCAATCTTCGCAGTTTTCGAAGCTGAGCCTCTGTTGGTCCCGTTGGAGCTTTACCAGAAACTGGCTTCCGCAAACGCAGTTTGCTGTGGTCAACCTCATCAAAAATATCGGCATCCAACAAAGGTTTATAACGGTTTTCAGTAATTGGCGTTAAATACTCCAAAAAACTTTCATCAATTTCCCCAATAAAACGGCTGGGCTCTGTATCAATCAATTTTCCCCAACGGTAGCGCGATTGCGCGTAAGTTAAATAGGCCTGTTTTTCAGCGCGCGTCAAAGCAACATAAAATAATCTGCGTTCCTCTTCCAATTCACTGCGCGTATTCATACTCATCCCACTGGGAAAAAGGTCTTCTTCCATCCCAACAATATACACGTACGGAAATTCCAATCCTTTTGCCAAATGAACGGTCATCAATGCAACACGGTCATCATTGCCTTTGTCATTGTCCAAATCGGTTGCAAGTGCCACATCTTCCATAAATTCGGAAAGCGAGCCCGTAGCGTCGGCAATTTCCTTTTGTTCTTCCACAAAATCGCGCATCCCGTTCAGTAATTCCTCAATATTTTCGATTCGTGCAATTCCTTCTGGAGTACCGTCTTTCTTTAATTCCTGAAGCAATCCCGTTTTCTTTGAAACGTGTTCTGTTATTGCGAAAGCATCGTAATTGTTATTCAAGACCTGAAAACTTTCAATCATCGTCACAAAATCCTGCAACTTATTTTTGGTTCCCGAATTGATCTTCAAATCGATTTTTTCGATGTTTTTCATCACTTCAAAAATTGAACGATTGTAATGGTTTGCAGCAACAATCAATCGTTCAATGGTAGTATCTCCAATTCCACGGGCGGGATAATTTATTACGCGTTTCAGCGCTTCCTCGTCTTTTGGATTTAAAACCAAGCGCAAATACGCCAACACATCCTTTATCTCCTTTCGCTGGTAAAAACTGAGCCCGCCGTAAATTCTGTACGGAATGTCTTTCTTCCGAAGTGCATCCTCAATGGCTCGGCTTTGTGCGTTTGTTCGGTAGAGAACAGCAAAATCACCATCCTTCAGTTGATGGTTCATTTTGTTTTCAAAAATGGAGCTCGCCACGAACCGCCCCTCGTCACCATCGGTCATCGTTCTGTTTACGAGAATTTTATTGCCTTCATCATTTGCCGTCCAAACTACTTTTTCAAGTCTAGTTTTATTTTTTTCGATGATGTTGTTTGCAGCGTTTACAATGTTTTTGGTAGAGCGGTAATTCTGTTCCAAACGGAACACTTTCACCTCTTCATAGTCTTTTTGAAAATTCAGGATATTGTTGATATTCGCTCCGCGGAAAGCATAAATACTCTGCGCATCATCACCTACTACACATATATTTTGGAACCTGTCAGAAAGTGCCCGCACGATGAGATACTGGCTGTGGTTTGTATCTTGGTACTCGTCCACCAAAATGTAACGAAAACGGTTTTGGTATTTCGCCAAGACTTCCGGAAAACGTGTCAACAATTCGTTTGTTTTCAGCAAAAGATCATCAAAATCCATTGCACCGGATTTGAAACATTTGTCAACATACAATTTATAAATATCACCCAAACGAGGCATTTTCGCCATAGAATCCGCCTCGATCAATTCAGGATTGTTGAAATATGCCTTTACGGTAATCAAGCTGTTTTTATATGAAGATATACGGGAATAAACCTGCTTGTATTTATAAATGTCCTTATCGAGGTTCATTTCCTTTATTACCGCACGAATCACGCTTTGTGAATCCTGTGTATCGTATATCGTAAAGTTTGAAGGATAGCCAAGTTTGTCTGCTTCAAACCGAAGGATTTTCGCAAAAATACTGTGGAACGTTCCCATCCAAAGGTTTTTGGCCTCGCTGGCGCCAACGATTTTTGAGATACGGTTTTTCATCTCGCGCGCGGCTTTATTCGTAAAAGTCAATGCCAAAATATTAAAAGGATCTACGCCCTGACTCATTAAATAGGCAATGCGAAATGTAAGCACCCGCGTTTTCCCTGAACCGGCACCGGCAATTACGATCATCGCACCGTCTTTTTGTAATACCGGCGCACGCTGCGCATCATTGAGCTGTTCTAAATATGCTTCCAAAACTTCATTTTCTTCAAGCTGTGAAAATAGCCATTATAGAAAGAATATGTAAATAGATTTATGTGAAATTATAAACAATAACCACCTTCTTTATTATTCTTTCCAAATGAGATTTATTTTAAATACCTTTATCAAAAAATTGTATATTATGGACGAGTTTCTATCTTTCTTGGGGCAGATACCTTGGTGGGTCTGGGTATTAATATTCCTTTTCATTGTTGCCATTCGCGATATATTTTTCAATAAACATCATGCCGTAAGCCACAACTTTCCTCTTGTTGGGCATATTCGGTATATGTTGGAAAGTATCGGGCCAGAGCTTCGCCAATATATTGTAGCCAACAACCGTGAGGAACTCCCCTTCAATCGAATTGAGCGTGGCTGGATTTATGCTTCGGCAAAAAACGAAAACAACTACGAAGGTTTTGGAACTGATCGGGATATCTATGAACCAAACTACATTTTCATAAACAATTCGATGTTGCCCTATAAAGTGGAAAAGGACAGCCCGAATTATAAAAATCCATACTTTTTGCCTTGTGCAAAGGTAATGGGCAGTTATCATAAGCGTAGGCGCCCTTACCGTCCCGCCTCGGTCATCAATGTTTCGGCAATGAGCTTTGGGTCGCTTTCAGCAAGAGCAGTAGAATCTTTAAACAAAGGCTGCGGACTTGCTTATGCCTATCACAATACAGGTGAAGGAGGACTTTCTCCTTATCATAAGACAGGTGCCGATGTAATTTTTCATTTTGGTACAGGTTATTTTGGAGTCCGTGATGAAAATGGAAATTTTTCGATGGAAAAAATCATAAAGCTCGTAAATGAAAATCCACAAGTGCGGGCCATAGAAGTAAAACTTTCCCAAGGTGCAAAACCGGGAAAAGGTGGCGTTCTACCGGGGGCAAAGATTACTCCCGAAATAGCAGAAATACGCCATGTGCCTCTTGGCCAAGACGTACTTTCGCCCCCAAACCATTCTGCTTTTGAAGGGGTTAAGGGTTTAGTTGAATTTGTAGAAAGTATTGCTGAAGCAACTGGACTTCCTGTTGGAATAAAGTCAGCCGTGGGGCGTTTAAATGAATGGGAAGAGTTGGCAAAATTCATGAAAGAAACCGGCAAAGGACCTGATTTTATAACTATAGACGGCGGTGAGGGAGGAACTGGCGCTGCTCCCCCTAGTTTTGCAGACCACGTTTCTTTGCCTTGGCTTTTTGGTTTTGCAGAAGTTTATAAAATCTTTAAAAAACATAACATCTGCGACCAAATAGTTTTTATTGGCAGTGGAAAATTAGGCTTTCCCGCAAGAGCAGCCATGGCATTCTCCATGGGTGCAGATTTGGTAAACGTAGCTCGCGAAGCAATGATGAGTATTGGTTGTATTCAAGCGCAGCAATGTCACACTAACAAATGTCCGAGTGGAGTGGCCACCCAAAACAAATGGCTGCAACGCGGTATTAACATCGAGGATAAATCGGTACGGGCGCATTTCTATTTTAAGAATTTCAGAAAAGAATTACTGGAAATGACCCACGCTTGTGGTTATGAGCATCCATGCCAATTTACTATGGACGATGTGGACATGACCGTGGGTGACAAAAACCTGATCAAAACCTTATCGCAATCATTTATGTACCATAAATGCGCTGTGCCTTTTGAAAGTATGAAAAATTTGGCGCATTGTGAACATCTGGGCGGAAACTACCACGAAAAAGAAGCTAAAAAAGAAGTGAAAGCGATGCGGAAAAAGAATAAAGTACGTTATTAGATTGTTAATTATTACACTTTTGAAAGTAGTGAAATTTGCAATAAAAAAATGAAAGTTTAATAGCGGACTTAAAGACAAGGTATCCTTTTTCTTCTAAAAACATCTTAAGTTTGTTCACATTTAAAAACAATTTATGGAAGAAACAACTCAAATCATTAGTTACATAGCCTACCTTCTACCAGCAATAGTAGTGGGCATAATTGCCTATTTTTTCTTTAAAGGCCATACGGCAAACGAGGAGGGCAGAAGAAGATATTTGGTTCAAAAAGAAGCTCAGAAACAGGTTTTGCCACTTAGGTTACAAGCTTACGAACGCATTACTCTTTTTTTGGAACGCATAGATCCCAATAAACTATTGGTTCGTGTAAAACCTTTTTCAGATTCAAAAGACGATTATGAAAGTTTACTAGTGAAGAATATTGAGCAGGAATATGAACATAACCTTACGCAACAGATATACGTTTCACCAGAATGTTGGAACTTGATAAACGCCGCCAAAAATGCCACCATACATGTTATTCGCCAAGGAGCAATGCACGAAAAGGATGGCAATGTTGACAAAATGCGGGAATGGTTGTTACAGAATTTTATGGAAGAAGTAACACCTTCACAAAAAGCTTTGGCGTATATTAAAAAAGAGGTGAGTGAACTTTTTTAAGGTGTAAATATATTGTGTTGAATGGCAAAAAGCATAAGCCCAATCCTGTTTTTTATCCCGAGTTTTTTATAAAGCGAGTCCCTATAACCTTCAACGGTTTTGTAGCTACAGAACATAGCGTTGGCAATTTCTTTATAGCTCATGTCTGTGCAGGCAAGTTTTATGAATTCCAATTCTTTATCTTTTATTTCGGTGTCAATATTTTTTTCAATTGACTCCATAAGTATTTTAGAAACATTATTTGTATAATATTGACCTTTGAGCATTACCTCCAACAAAGCCTTTTCAAGGATATCCTTTTTGGTATCTTTCATAAGATATCCCTTGGCGCCTGCGCGGAGCATCTTCAATATAGTGTATTCGTCTTCTTCAATTGAAAGGGCCAGCACTTTTACATCTGGGTAATCCTTCTTTAGTTTTTCGGCAGTTTCTATTCCGTTTAAAATGGGCATTTTGATATCCATCAATACCAAATCTGGAATATTTTTTGGGTCTTCAAATTTATCTAATAACTCCTTCCCATTTTTGCAAAGATATAGTACATCGAAATTATCAAACTTCTGAACAAGACCCCCAATGGCCTGAGAAAGCAAAAAATGGTCATCAACAACTACTACAGAATAATTCATCTCTATCTTCTTTTAAAATTGTTTTGCACTATAAATCTGTTTAGGCAAATTTATACGTTAAGTGTAAAGTGGTGCCCTCTCCTTTTACAGAGTCTATTTTCAAAAATGAATTGATAAGTTTTGCACGCGTTTTCATATTCTTCAATCCAATACCCATAAATTTATCATCTTTTTCAAACCCTATTCCATTATCAACGGCTGTAATGGTCAATTTTTCATCAGTATAATCAAGCGCTACTTTAAGGGAAGAGGCTTTGGAATGTTTAATGGTGTTTGAAAAAAATTCCTGCAAAATTCTAAAAAGAATAATTTGGGTATCGCTTTCTATTGGAAAGACGTTCCCATTTACGGTTAATTGTGCAGCTATAAATTTCAATCTATTGAACCTCTCAATCTCTAAACTAACGGCTTGTTTTAAACTAAGACTTTTCAAAGCTTCGGGGTTTATCAGTTTTGAAAGAGCCCGCAGTTCGTCAATACCAGTTCCTATAGTTTCTGAAACCTCTACCATCATTTCTGGCTTTTCCAGCGACATTTGGGCCTGAATTTTTGCCAAAGTCATTAACTGTCCAATGTTATCATGTAGCTCCCAACTTATGTTACGGAGTGTCTGTTCCCTAATTTCTATCTGTGATTCTGCCAATTCACGATCAAATACTTTTTTGGCCTCTTCCTGTTCGCGCAATAGTCGGTTTTTTCGGCGTGCGAAAACACTGAACAGTACAATAACAATAATAACCAGTGTTACAGGAATGGCTATAGCCACAATTATTATGACCTCTTTTTCATCCATAAAAATCCTGTCAAAAAGAAAAGATACATAACTATAATGAGAGAAAGCTGTATTACCATTAAAAGCTCAAAAAAGTTACTGGCTTCATAAAACATCGTTCTTATTATTTTAATGGGAACATACCCAATAAAAAACAAAAAGAGGCCAACGCTTACCCAAAACAAAAGGTCATTTTTCACTACAAGTACGAGCGAAGATTGCAAAATGCTAATATAATAAAGAATAATAGCGAACACCAATACTCCAGCTCCTACAAAATAAGATATCATAAACCCTATCTCCATAAAATTGGTAAAAAGCCAATCCCCCAAATAAAACAACCAATAAACACATATACCAATTTTAATATAGTTTTTGAACTTTTCCACATCAATAATTTTCATGAAAATAAAAATCAGCAACGAAAAATAAAAGAAGTAATATATATTGTAAATAATTGCATTAGGCAATCCATATACATCCCTTACATATCTTCCCGAAAATTCCGCAACTATTGTAAACAATAATACAATAGGGAAAAATACTAGTGGGGTTTTCTTGTAAAGCGGATATTTTAAAACAGCCACAACAAAAACCCCCACATAAAGAGCCCATTTGGTATTATCTAAAATTTCAAAAAGTATAGTCAAGAGATCAAATTGCCCTAATTGTTATGATCAAAATCATTCGTGCCTGGGGGCGGAACCAGATCACTATCATTCAAAATTAAACTCGTAGTTCCTCCTCCTTGAACCGTTGCACTGTTTGACATAAGAAACCCAGCTTCATTCATTTGCCCAATAGAGTCGGTTTGATCTTTATCTTGGTTTCTCTCTTGTGACGAAACACTTCTATTGATAGGTATAGCAGTATATTTTCCATCTACTTCTTCAATAGAAAAACCTACATTTTTTCCCTCATATTCCATTGTTGGAACCACAAACAAGCTATTTCTTCTTGGGTACTTAACAGCATCTCCATTCGGGTATTTATCACTGTTTGGATAGTTGGAAAGGTAGAATCGCAAAGTGTTGATATCTACATTGGCTTGCTCAGCTTCGTGTTCTATAAAAGCAATGTATTGTTTTATGGTTGCCAAATCATATTCGGCATAGCGGGTAGGTTCAAATATTGACCCATCTGAAATAATGCTGTCTTCGTATTTTTGAATTATAGGAACTCGTCTTTTTGAATAAGCATCATACATCTCCTTTGCTCGCTCAACAGAAATAATATTATTTTTTGGCGGGCCTTCATAAGGAGGTTCTGTATGTGTAGTTGGATCTTGGCAGCTTACCAGCATCAAACTGGCAAATAGAAGTAACAGAAATCGATTAGTCATTGTTGTTGTCATAATAAAAGGTTTTTACAGTTGTTGGATAAATGTAATTAGTAAAACTCACATTTAAAAATGCGGTTTATTAAAGAAATAGTGAAGATAAACCATAATGGTTGATTATTAACCTCATACAGATGACTTTATATGAAAATACAGGGAAAATACTTAAAAAAAGGGGGAAATCCCCCTTTTTTTGGTTCCGTTCTCTAGATCGATTTCAAATGGTATTCGGTCATGAACGTAACAGAGGATACCAAAAAATCAATCGTCTTTAGTACGAATTTCATTCAACTCTTCATTCTTCTGGTGCGCATATTCATAGCCGCGCTCCCACCATTTGCTCATCATCTCTTTGTCAAAAATCAAGGAATTGGTTGTTAGAACCGTTGGCGTATAATAAAGATTGATAATAACATCCTTATTGGCCGCTACAAATTTTCCTATGCGGATGTTCTGTTTCTCTATTCTATCCGCCATATAATTGTGCATATTTGTAAGCAATGAAAACACGTTTTTTGAAGGCAGGCGGTTATAATAGGTAACTTCTGTTTCTAAAATTATCACATCAATTATAGTTGCCCCTCTGTTTATAGCTTCTTCAATAGGCACCATGCTCCCAAAACCACCATCGGCATACTCGCAGCCATCTTTTTTAACAAGACTCATAAAAGGAGTGAAATTTGAAGAAATCCAAATCCAGTCCAGAAAGTCCTGGTATTCAAAATCATTAACCGACTTGTATTCCACTTGGTTCAGCGAAAGGTTCGAAACCGTTACAACCACTTCTTTTTCCGAGGCTCTCAAATTATTGAACTCAATTTCCGTAAAAGTCTTATCTATCAGTTTTCGCAAGTTTAAACTTTCCCCAAACGTTTTTTTCCCTTTAAGAAAATTTTTAATTACCGTAAAGTGGTCAATGCCAATCTGTTTGCCGCCGAACTTATCTTCCTTTATTACGAACGGACAACTATTAAAAATACTTTTTTGGTTAACGGATGTGTAGATTTCTTTAATTTTTTCAACCTTGTCCAAGGCCAAATGCGATATAAGCAAACTGCCGGTGGAAGTACCTACAAAAAGATCATAATTTTGGTGAAGTTCTTCTATTAAATACTGAGCCACTCCTCCCGCAAATGCACCCTTGCTCCCACCTCCAGAAATTACCAATGCCCTCATTCCTTTATGATTGAATTTAAATAATTAGCTGCTTTTTCTGAAACTTGCCTGCCCAAAACCTTTATTTGCTCGTAGTATTGTTCATTTTGAAGCAAATCATGCAACATATCTTTTGACGGTTTTGAAAAGCGCCAAGTAGGATGGATACAGGCTTCCAGCAAATTTTTAAGCGTTTCCAAATCCCAAAGTTGAAGCTCGTTTACATATTCAAACGCTTTTTGGCGTATTTCAAAACTGTACTCCGTAGAAGTATAATTTCTCAATTCTTTTAAATGATTTTCCTCCTGCCAGCCGGCAGGCATGGTTTCAACATTTTCATAGCCTTCCGTAACCAAAGCCAATGCCAGCCATAGCTGCCGGATGTTTTTATTTTGAAAACCTTCAACTCCCTTCGCTTTGTCGAGATATTCGGTTCTTTTCTCTGGAAATTGCATCCACAATTGGTAAAGTGCGGTTTCCATTGTAACATAGGAAGCATCGTGCAACAGACTTTCGTATTCCGTTTGAAGTTCCCTCGGAATGCTTTGCAGCGAAAGTGCCACAGCCTGACGAACATACAGATTGTTACTTTCAAAAGCGGCTTTGTAAAGCGGAAGTGTTTCTGATAACGGTTCATCCACCAATTGATACACCGCTTCCTGCCCGATAAAATCATTTGGGAACGTGAGCGCGGTTTTTAAACTATCTTTTTTATCCGCCAGTGGCATTGCCCGAAGTGCAGAAACTTCAAAGTACTTTTTTATAAAAGAAGATTTCAGCAACGATTGGTATGCTTCCTCACTTTGAAAAGCGCTCTGTTGCAACCAATTCTTTTCAAAATCTGAAATATCAACTTGCGCAACCGCTTTTACTTCATTCAAAAAATCTTCGGTGGAAACGTTTTTGAACTTATACTTTTCAAGATAGTTTTTAATTGCTGTTTTAAAAGCCGCGTCCCCTATCCTTTCCCGCAAAATATGGAGCGCCCAAGCTCCTTTTTGATAAAACGTGAGTGAACTTGCCTTTGGGTTCAAAAGCGATTCTCCCTTGCCTTCGTCGCTCATTGCTTTAAGCTGCTCGGCAGTTTGGTACAATTGCCAGTAATAATAATCTTCACCAAAAATATCCCTTTCGGCAAGCAAAGCGTAATAGGTAGCAAAACCTTCCTGCAGCCAATGGTCCTCGCCAGCCTTCTCGGTAACCAAATCACCAAACCATTGGTGGGCCAGCTCGTGGGCGTTTACGTTCACGTAATTTCTATCGTTAAATCCTGTGGAATCCACCACAAACGCTTCCGAAAAAAATGTAGCAGAGGTATTCTCCATTCCGGCATAAAGAAAATCACGGACGGGAACCTGCTTGTAGTTTTGCCACGGATACGGTACGTCGATTTCAGTTTCCAAAAAGTCAAAAATCTGTTTGCTGTAGCGGTACGTTGGTTCTACTTTTAGTGAATCTGATGGTTTGTAATATAATTCAATCGGAATTCCAGAATTTGAAGTGAGCTCTTTTTTATCGAAATCGCCGATGGCGAAGGCCACCAAATAGCTTGACATGGGTTCTTTCATATCGAAATGCCAATATTTTTGGACGTCCCTTTCTTCTGGCTTCAAGAGTTTTCCATTTGCTATTACACTTTTATTAAGTGGCGAAGCGATAGTTAAATCGAATTCAATCTTATCATTTACATCGTCAATACTGGGCAGCCAATGTGATGTGTATTTTCCCTGGCCTTGTGTCCAAATTTCATTTCTGAAGAAATAAAGGGTTTGCTTGGGTTTTGCTTCATAAGTAAAAAAAGCGGTGTACGTTTTTCCCGCTTCAAAATTGTCCGACAACCAGATTTTGTCACTCGCGGCTTTAACAACGATACCTTCCAAAGCAAAGCTAATAATCTTCATGTTTTTTGCATCCAAAAAAATAGAATCCGTTTTCTGAAGCACTTTAAAGGAACATTTCACGGTTCCCGTAATACTTTTTTCAGCAGCATTAGGGTTTACTGTTGCATTGATATTCAAAAAATCAACTATGTCCGTTTGTTGTGCAAAAGCCGTTAAGCTTGAAAAGAAAAGCGCGATAAGGAATTTATTCATTATTTTTATCTAAATTATTTCTGCTGCGCTGTAATTCTTGAATATCAAGCAAATCTTTAGGACGACCTGCCTTAATTTTGCTCGCAATCAAATCTTCAAAAGACAAAACACGCCATTGCAATCCATTCTTTTGTACTAATACAGATTCTTCGTAAGCTTTAGAAAATGGCTTGTTAACAGAAAAATTGGTTATAATTTCCAAATTTAAAATACTCGGACTGAACTTTATTGAAATATTTTGCTGC
>JAGQYY010000001.1:43420-45485 GCA_020435825.1 Aequorivita sp. | reverse complement strand
TTTCATAGCCCATTTCCTGTAAAACGAGAATTAACTTTTTGAAGTTTTCAGTTACAGGTTCCAACCAAAAATCTATATCTGCAGAGTGTCTTTGGTATCCGTGAAAATTTACTGCACCACCGCCAACCATAATCATTCGCACTTCGTGCTTATGGCTGCCTTTAATGAAATCCCGAATATTTTTATCCCAGGCTCCAATCATCTATTCTTAAACTCAATGATGAAATTATCCTTTTTTCCAGAAGGTTCTTTTGAAGGAAAATCTCGCATTTCATAACATAACCTAAAAAAGGCAAAAACCCGTTCAGCACCAGAAAGTGCCATGAATTCAGCTTCTTGCAACTTTTTGTTTTTTTCTTTTGTAGTGAAATTGATTTTCATAGTATAAAGATAATAATTCTATATTGGGATTCCTTCACTTCGTTCGGAATTAGTAAATTCGTTTTATGAATGCCAATTTCCTGCAAACCCCAATAGATTACCTAAAAGGCGTCGGACCAAACCGGGCGGATTTGCTGAAAAAAGAGCTTGGCATCCACACCTTTCAGGATTTGCTGAATCTTTTTCCGAATAGATATTTGGACCGCACGCAGTATTACAAGATTGCACAATTGCAACAAACCAATGCCGAAGTTCAGATTATAGGAAAGATTACCCACATTAAAACGGTTGAACAAAAAAAGGGAAAACGTTTGGTCGCCACTTTTATGGACGAAACGGGAACAATGGAATTGGTTTGGTTTCGGGGTCAAAAATGGATTCGGGATAGCCTGAAGTTGAATGTTCCGTATGTAATTTTCGGTAAAACGAATTATTTCAACAACAGTTTCTCAATGCCGCACCCCGAAATGGAATTGCTGGAGGCGCATGAAAAAAGTATCCGGTCTGCAATGCAACCGGTTTATCCTTCCACCGAAAAATTAGGGAACAGCGGCATCACAAATCGGGTGATAAATTCGCTGATGCAACAACTGTTTTTGGATAGCAAAAATGCCTTCGCCGAGACCCTCTCAAAACCACTTTTGGAACAGCTAAAATTAGCCTCGAAAAAAGAAGCGCTTTTCAACATACATTTTCCAAAAAGTCAGGCGCATTTGGCACGGGCACAATACCGATTGAAATTTGAGGAATTGTTTTACATCCAATTGCAATTAATCAGAAAAAATCTCATCCATAAATCGAAAATAAAGGGCTATCCTTTTGATAAAATAGGGCATTATTTCAACACCTTTTTTTCTAAACATTTACCCTTTGAATTGACCGAAGCACAGAAACGTGTAATCAAGGAAATCCGCAACGATTTGGGGAGCAATGCACAAATGAACCGGCTTTTGCAGGGTGATGTAGGTTCGGGGAAAACGATAGTTGCGCTAATGTCAATGTTAATAGCACTTGACAACGGTTTTCAAGCCTGTTTGATGGCGCCAACTGAAATTTTGTCAGTACAGCACTATAATGGTTTAGTTGAAATGTGTAATAAATTGAATACCAGTATTGAATTATTAACAGGTTCAACTAAAACTTCAAAAAGGAAAGAAATCCACCAAAAACTGGAAAATGGCGAATTGGACATACTAATTGGCACCCACGCCCTACTCGAAGATAAGGTAAAATTCAAAAATTTGGGGCTCGCAATTGTGGACGAACAACATCGTTTTGGAGTGGAACAACGCAGCAAATTATGGCACAAAGGAAGCCCACCTCAGGCCATTCCCCCACACATCCTCATCATGACCGCCACCCCCATCCCCCGCACCCTTGCCATGAGCGTTTATGGTGACCTGGACATTAGCATCATCGACGAGCTTCCGCCGGGCAGAAAAGACATCAAAACCGTGCACCGTTTTGACGCAAATAGACTGAAGGTTTTTCGCTTTATAAAGGATGAAATTTCCAAAGGCCGACAGGTGTATATTGTGTACCCGTTGATACAGGAAAGCGAGACGATGGACTACAAAGATTTGATGGACGGATATGAAAGTATTGTTCGCGAATTTCCTCCCGACGGTTCGGGACCGAAATATCAAGTTTCCATCGTGCACGGACAAATGAAACCTGCCGACAA
>JAGQYY010000001.1:25229-43321 GCA_020435825.1 Aequorivita sp. | reverse complement strand
AAGTGTTATGGTAATTGAAAGTGCGGAACGCTTCGGCCTTTCTCAGTTGCACCAGTTGCGCGGCAGGGTTGGCCGTGGTGCAGAACAGAGCTATTGCATTTTAATGACCGGCCACAAACTATCTGCAGATGCCAAGACCCGATTGGAAACCATGGTGCGCACCAACGATGGCTTTGAAATCGCCGAAGTGGACCTAAAACTGCGTGGGCCCGGGGATTTAATGGGAACCCAGCAAAGCGGCGTATTAAACCTTCGCATTGCAGATATTGTAAAGGATTCTGAAATACTTAAAATAGCCCGCAGCTATGCCACGCAAATCCTAAAGGCAGACCCCAACCTTGCTTCCGATGATAATATTCCTATTAAAAATACGTATGCACAGCTTGTAAAATATCGAAATATTTGGAATTATATTTCTTAATTTTTGAACGCAAAACTTTAGTGCGAAGCTATTAGTTGTTTTATAGAGACGATTTCATAAATAAATCTTATATAAAAGTCAAGATGGCTTCATGGTATAATATTTTAAAAAACCATTATAAAATTATGGCTATAAAAATACACCTTAGAAGACCTGCCCATGCCCCCATTGGGAGCCGCTAAAAGATTATTTTAAGAAAAACCGAACCCGCAAAAGTTCATTAGCACGTGTGCTGGGCAAGGCACCAAACAGCCTTATGAGTCATCGGTGCAAGACAAGCTATATTGCGCAACCCTTATCCGGGACAATCTCCCCTATTTTTTGAAGCAGGTGCTTAGCATCCAGCCAGTATATTTCTTTAAATTCGCCTATATAATTGCTAAAAGACTGGACGAATCCAAATAGGTATTGATAGTGTTGGGGCTGTATCTTTAAATTTTAAGAAATGTTTCAAACTTGGTAAGCACGTGTATATACAGTTTTGGGTTGTGTATGAGAAAAATACAACAAAAACTACTGATAACCACACTATTTGGATTGTATATATGTATGTTTTTGGTAAATTGCATATATATAATAGTCGTGTGTAATTTTAGCAATGAAATCTACAAATTTGGATTTTTTTACCAAAATTTTGGTGAATTTGAAGAAAATATTAAAATAAGAAATACTTCAAAATCACTCGGAAATTATTTTGACCAATTTGTAAGCTGTCAAGTTTCTTCTGGACGCTATAAAAGCGTCAGCAAAGTAATTAGAACTGGACTTCGACTTTTAGAAAACGAGGAAAGCAAAGTAATCGCTTTGAAAAATGTAATTCAAGAAGGAATTGATAGCGGAAATGCTTACGATTTGACCCGAAAAAGAATCTTGAGGAATTAAAAGCTAAGCGCAAAAAGAATGGCTAAATACGAATTGACCAATAAAGCTGTTTCGGATTTGAACGGAATATAGAAATATACGATCGAAAATTGGTCGGAAATCAAGCTGACAAATATTATAATATGCTTCTCGATATTTGCCAAGACATAGCTAACAATCCTGAATTGGGAAAAAACTTTGATGGAATTAAATCCGACCTTTTTGGCGCCACTTAAAATACAGAAATGAATAAAAAGATAACAATTGACAACTATTTAGACAACCATTATATACACCGAAGTAATTGGTTGAGAGCAGCCGTTCTTGGAGCGAATGACGGCATAATTTCTATTTCAAGTTTAGCTATCGGTGTTGCAGCTGCAAGTGCAACTAGAGAGCCTACAGTTTTAGCAACGGTAGCTGGACTTGTAGCGGGAGCTCTATCAATGGCTGCAGGCGAATATGTCTCGGTAAGTTCACAAACAGATACAGAAAAGGCCGATATAGAACGAGAAAAAATTGAACTGAAAGAAATGCCGGAAGAAGAATTAAACATTTTGGCTCAAATCTATGAGAAACGTGGATTAAAAAAGGAAACAGCGATGCAGGTAGCCATTGAACTTACAGAAAATGACGCATTAGGAACACATATTAGAGATGAATTAGGAATTAACGAAATTAGTCAAGCAAACCCAATTCAAGCTGCATTGGCTTCTGGAGCCTCTTTTACAGTTGGGGGAATATTGCCTCTATTAGTTGTCCTATTTGCCCCTGTGAAAGGAATGGAATATTGGCTCTATGGTTTCACTATAATTTTTCTAATTATTCTAGGAGTAACATCGGCAAAAACAGGTGGTTCAAGCATAAAAAAAGCTATTCTGAGAATTACCGTTTGGGGAACAATTGCAATGGTGCTTTCTGCGTTAGTGGGTTATCTATTTGGAGTAAATGTATAATTTTAAAAATACAATAATATGAACGGAGCACATTGGCATTTAGCGGTAAATCATTTACCAATCATTTTCCCTATTGTAGGAGTAATCATAATGATTACAGGACTTGTTTCAAAATCGGAAGCTGTAAAGAGAACAGCATTTATGATTTTTATCCTTGGTGCATTATCGGCAATAACTGCTATGTCAACTGGTGAAGGAGCAGAAGAAGTCGTGGAAAAAATTAGTGGAGTAACAGAAAACTACATCGAAAATCACGAAGAAACAGCAGAAACTTTTGCCTTGCTATCTTATATTTTAGGTGGCATTTCGTTACTTGGTCTTTGGGCAAGTTTTAAGCAAAAATCTTTTTCATCTATCATTTCAATTGCGACATTAGTTTTCGCATTTGTTGTGTTATTCTTTGCCAAACAGACTGGGACAACAGGCGGTGAAATAAGACATACCGAAATTAGAGACGGAAACATTAGCCCTGCAATAGAAAATAATAACGCCGAAAAAGACGAAGACGATTAAAAAGATAAAAACTGAAAAACAAGGTTTGCTCCATTAGCTGAAAATTGCTGCACCGTATATTATAATCACAACGGTATATACAATTTTTGTGCTTTCCCTTGAAGAATATTTAGGAGACCAAATTTATAATAGGACATGTATTTGGACTTGCAATAGCGCTCTTTCTTGGTTTTAGAATGGATTCTGTAGGCGGGAAGCAAGGAAAATATTCGTTGAATTGACCAACAATACATGGAGTTTTATTTCAAATATTTATGCCTACTACGGTAATTAACAACATTTCAAGGAAACAAAACAATTTAAATACTGAAGTCATCTTGACTTTTTTGATTGAAGCGAAAATGAGCAGTTTTGAGTTTGATTGAAGGCTTTTTTGAGTTTCATAGCAGCGTTACGAAAGGATAAAAAGACGAAAAGCAGGCTCAAAAGAGCCATTTTTTAGCCAATTGAAAAAAGTCAAGATGACTTCACTGTGTAAAAAAGGGTAAGTATTCATTTTAACATAAATTTTCAATTGCTATATATCTTTTTGGTTATTCAAATTTTGTCATAAGCAGCCCCAACCCGCCCATTAATTTCCTTGCCCATTAAAATACTTTTCAATACTTTTAGGTTTATGACAGAAGCCGCAATAGAAGAAGAGAAAAAAGAGCTCGCAAAGCAGTACAAGCAGTTGCTCAAGATCAGTTACCGCACCCTCACAAAAGACGACAAAAAACTGATCCGTAGCGCATTTGATCTTGCTGTTGATGCTCACAAGGACCAACGTCGCAAAAGTGGCGAGGCTTATATATTCCACCCCATTGCCGTTGCAAAAATTGTAGCCTCAGAGATTGGCCTCGATGCCACAAGCATAGCCGCAGCGCTTTTGCACGATGTGGTTGAGGACACAGAATATTCACTCGAGGATATTGAACGTATGTTCGGCACTGTCGTGGCGCGTATTGTAGATGGACTTACCAAGATTGCACACATCTCCATGTCTGAAGACGTTTCCATGCAAGCAGAAAACTTTCGGAAAATGTTGCTTACTCTCAATGAGGACATTCGCGTAATCATTATAAAAATTGCGGACAGGCTGCACAACATGCAAACCATGGATAGTATGCCGCCAGACAAACAGCGAAAAATAGCTTCTGAAACGCTATACATTTACGCCCCCCTCGCCCACCGTATTGGGCTTTACAACATAAAAACCGAACTAGAAGATTTGGGCCTGAAATTTACTGAGCCAGAAGTATATGCAGATATTTTAGGCCGAATAAAGGAAAGCAAAGAAGAACAGGATGCATACATAGAAGCTTTCAACAAAGTGATAAAAGATTCTTTGGACGCCGAAAACTTGGAGTATGAAATAAAAGGCCGCCCTAAATCCATCTTTTCAATTAGAAGAAAAATGCTTGCACAAAACGTGAGCTTTGATGAAGTTTATGACAAATTCGCAGTGCGAATTATCTACAAAAGCGCTGCCGAAAACGAAAAATTCTTCGCCTGGAAAATATACTCCATTGTTACAGATCATTTTCGTCCAAACCCAATCCGTTTGCGCGATTGGATTTCTTCTCCAAAATCCACAGGTTATGAAGCCTTGCACATTACCGTGATGGGCCCAAAAGGCCGCTGGGTAGAAGTGCAGATTCGCAGTGAACGCATGAATGAAATTGCCGAAAAAGGCTTTGCAGCACACTACAAATACAAAAACAAGGAAAAAGATGACGGTGGTCTTGAAAACTGGCTTAACAAACTGCAGGACACGCTTGAAAATTCAGAAATAAGCGCCGTGGATTTTGTGGAAGAATTCAAGTTGAATCTTTATGCAAAGGAAATTTTTGTCTTTACCCCCAAAGGCGACCTGTATTCGCTTCCCAAAGGTGCAACGGCTTTGGATTTTGCTTTCCACATTCACACAGAAATTGGAATGCACACCCGCGGTACAAAAGTGAACGGAAAACTTGTTCCACTGAGTAATGAATTAAAAAGTGGCGATCAAGTGGAAATTATAACTTCTGAAAACGCCAAACCTACTGCCAACTGGTTAAATTATGCAACAACAGGGCGCGCACGCTCCAAAATTAAATCATCACTAAAAGACGAGAAGAAACAATTAGCCGAAGAAGGAAAAGTAATCTTAGCTAGAAAACTAAAATCTTTAAAACTCAATTTGGACGAGAGCACACTCAACCAATTGGTAGTTTTCTTTAAAGTGAAAACCAGCCTTGATTTGTATTACCGCGTAGGCGCTGGCATTATCGATAATCAAAAACTGAAGGATTTTGCCGCTTCACGAAGCAATGCCTTTATAAGCTTTTTCAAAAACAGGATCCGTAAGCCAGACAAGCCCGAAGATGTTCACAAAGAAGAAATAACCGAAAAGTTTGATCAATTGGTTTTCGGCAAAAACGAAGATAAGTTAGATTATAAAATGGCAAATTGCTGCAACCCCATTCCCGGCGATGATGTTTTCGGTTTTGTAACAGTTAATGAAGGCATAAAAGTGCATAAAACCAACTGTCCGAATGCATTACAACTGCAAAGCAATTACAGCTACCGCATTATGCCCGCCAAGTGGATAGACAGTACACAACGTGAATTCAAAGCGATTTTGGAAATATCTGGAATTGACACTATTGGTTTGGTTAATGAAGTAACAAAAGTAATTTCCAACAACCTTCACATAGATATGAAAAGCGTCCACTTTGATAGTAATGACGGCTTTTTCACAGGAAAAATCGTTGTTGTTGTCAAGAATAAAACCATTCTCAGCAACCTTGTTGAAAACATCAAAAAAATAAACGGAATTGATAAAGTTACTAGAGTGTAAAATTTAAGTAACTTTGCAACCTTAATTATGAGTTCAAAAACAGACATAAACAATCAGGAAATTGTAAAGAACGTTTTCACGGGTTTTCTTGAGAAAAAAGGACACCGTAAAACACCGGAACGATACGCCATTCTTCAGGAAATTTATGACCACGATGATCATTTTGACATTGAATCGTTGTACATAAATATGAAGAACAAAAACTACCGCGTAAGCCGTGCCACGCTTTATAACACTATTGAATTGCTCTTGGAATGTGGCTTGGTTCGCAAACATCAATTTGGGCAAAACCAAGCACATTACGAAAAATCATATTTTGACCGCAACCACGATCACATAATCCTTGAAGATGGTGAGGTGATCGAGTTTTGCGACCCGCGAATTCACACCATTAAAAAAACCATAGAAGAGGTTTTTAATATTGAAATAACCAACCATTCTCTTTATTTCTACGGGAATAAAAAATCCGCAACCAAAACTAAAGCGGAAAATTCTTAATAAATTATGGCAGTAGATTTACTACTTGGACTACAATGGGGCGACGAAGGCAAAGGAAAAATTGTCGATGTCCTAACAAAGAACTATGATATAATAGCACGTTTTCAAGGCGGACCAAATGCAGGTCACACCTTGGAATTTGACGGTATAAAACACGTGTTGCGCACCATTCCTTCCGGTATTTTCCACAAAAATTCTGTCAACGTTATCGGAAACGGTGTTGTTATTGACCCAGTAGTTTTTGTAAAAGAGCTGGAAGCCTTGGAAAAGTTTGATATTGATTTCAAAAAAAACCTAATTGTTTCCAGAAAAGCACACATTATTTTACCAACGCATCGGTTGTTGGACGCCGCCTCAGAAGCTTCAAAAGGGAAAGCGAAAATCGGTTCCACACTAAAAGGAATTGGCCCAACGTATATGGACAAAACCGGAAGGAACGGAATCCGTATTGGTGATCTGGAACTTGAAAACTGGCAAGAAAAATACCGCGCTTTAGCAGATAAGCATGAAGCTATGATCGCTTTTTATAATGTAGATGTGCAATATGATTTGGCAGATCTTGAAGCCGAATTCTTTGCAGCAGTTGAAACATTGAAAAACCTTACGTTCATTGATAGCGAAGAATATCTGCACCAAGCGCAAAAAGAAGGAAAAACTATTTTGGCTGAAGGTGCTCAAGGTTCATTATTAGATATTGACTTTGGAACATATCCGTTTGTAACATCCTCAAACACAACAGCAGCAGGTGCTTGCACAGGTTTGGGCGTTCCACCGAACAAAGTAAAAGACGTCTTCGGAATTTTTAAGGCATACACAACACGAGTTGGTAGTGGCCCCTTCCCTACTGAACTTTTTGACGAGGACGGTGAGAGAATGGCCAAAATCGGAAATGAATTTGGTGCCGTAACCGGTCGCCCTAGACGTTGTGGTTGGCTAGATTTAGTAGCACTTCGCTATGCTGTTCAAGTAAACGGCGTTACCCAACTAATAATGATGAAAGCCGATGTTTTGAGCGGTTTTGAAAAATTAAAGGTTTGTACCGCATATAATTACAAAGGCAAGACAATTCAGCATTTACCATATAATATTGAAGCCGAAAATGTAACGCCAATCTTCACAGAAATGAAAGGCTGGAAAGCAGATTTAACAAAAATGATAGAAGTTTCACAGTTGCCTCAGGCGTTGAATGACTATATTGATTTCCTTGAAAAAGAACTGGAAGTACCCATCAAAATAGTTTCTGTGGGGCCAGATAGAAAGCAGACCATACAACGGTAATCAATTTTTTGTTGGTATTTTCGTTCCTAATGACAAATAAATCTTTTTTGAAAATATCACGATTCATAGTTGTTATTTCTATGTTTTTCTTCGGAATGAATATTTCCGCACAGGAAAAACAAAAAGTCGATATTGAATCGGGCTATCTTGAACGACGTCCGGATTTTCCTGATGCCGCCATATACACAAAAGATGAAGCCGGACAAGTTTACATTGTTCACGAAGGGGTGGAAATGTGGTGCGACCAAGCGTTTGTTTATTTAAAAGACAATTTTGTAAAAGCATACGGCTCGGTTCGAATTTCGCAAGGCGATACCATTTCAATGAACAGCAAATATGCCGAATACAACGGAAACACACAGTTCGCCTTTGCCAGTGGCGATGTGGTATTAACGGAGCCCAAAACCACCCTTAAAACAGACACCCTTTATTTCGATCGAATAAAACAACAGGCCTACTATAGAACAGGCGGCACTGTACAGGACACTTCCAGCGTTTTAACGAGCCGTTCTGGTAGATATTTCGCGGAAAGCAAAAAATATCAATTTCTTTCCAATGTAAAAATCATAAACCCAAAATACACCGTAAACAGCAATCAACTTGATTTTTATTCCGAAACCGGTACTGCATATCTTTACGGACCTTCCACTATTGTAAGTGAAACCAGTACGGTTTACTGTGAACGCGGTTATTATGACACGCGTGGCGACACGGGTTATTTTGTGAAAAACTCAAAAGTAGATTACGAAAACCGGACGCTCTATGGCGACAGTATATACTTTGACCGAAACAAAAGCTTTGCATCGGCCACCAACAATATTCGGGTTTTGGACACTATCAATAAAAGTGTAATTCGCGGACACTACGCTGAAGTTTTTCGTGAAAAGGATTCTGTTTTCATAACCAAACGAGCCGTAGCCATTACCGTCCGTGATGGTGATTCCATCTATGTCCATGCAGACACTTTGCGTGTAACCGGAAAACCCGAAAATAGAGTTGTAAAGGGATTTTACCGCGCTAGGCTTTTTAAGCCCGGAAAAGTAGGCGACGATCCCACCAGTGGAAAGTGCGACAGTATTTACGTAAATGAAAAAAGAGGAATCACAAAATTATTGCGCAACCCAGTTTTGTGGAGCGGCGAAAACCAAATGACAGGAGACACTATCCACATTCTTTCTGATACTATTACTGACAAACTGGATTCGTTAAAGGTTTTTAATAATGCCTTTTTGGTTCAAAAAGACAGTATGGGTTATAACCAAGTGAAGGGAGAAAACCTTATCGGGCTCTTTACCAATAATGAATTGGATACGGTGAATATCAATAAAAACACACAAGTAATTTATTATTCCCGAAATGACAAGGAAGAATTGGTAGGAATAAATAATACCGTTTCCAGTTCCATTCAAATGTATTTGGAAGAGCAGCAGATTACCGGAATCAGGTTTATTAAAAAGGCCGATGGAAAAGTATATCCTCCTTCCATGCTACCCGAAAATGCAAGACTACTTCCCGGATTTCAATGGCGTGGAGATGAACGGTTATTTTCTGTTGAAGATCTATTCAAAGGAAAATCGGCACCCGTGCTTCCCAAAATAACGGGAATTCCACTACCTAAGGACGAAGGCGAATTTTTTGAGGATATTCCCGAAGACGAAATTGAACTTCCCGAAGAGTCCAAGCTTTCTCCGAAAGATTTACAAAATCGGCCTGAAGACCCCAAAGCCGAAACTTTAGAAAGCGAGGCGAAACGGGATTCTATTCAAAAAGTGAACGATTCCATTCAAAACGGAAACTAATGACCGAAGATTTTTTTAAATACCAAGCACAAACAACACCGCACCCGTTGGCCTTGGAAATTTCGCATGCCGAAGGAAGTTATATTTATGATACCTCCGGCAATAGGCACTTGGACTTTGTTGCTGGAGTTTCGGCCTGTACACTTGGCCATTGCCATCCGCGAGTGGTTTCAGCAATAAAAACTCAGGCTGAAAAATATTTGCACGTTATGGTTTACGGCGAATATATTCAAGAACCAGCCGTGAAACTTGCAAAATTGCTTGCTGAAAATCTCCCAAAGAGCTTAAAAACAACCTATTTGGTAAACAGCGGCACCGAAGCCATTGAAGGCGCATTGAAGCTTGCCCGGCGCGCAACGGGAAGAACCCAGCTTATATTCGCAAACAAGGCCTATCACGGCAACACGATGGGTTCGATGAGCGTGATGGGTTTTGAGGAACGCAAAAATGCTTTTAAACCTTTATTGCCAAATTGCTTCCCTATTAATTTTAATGATGAAGTAGATCTTCAAAAGATAACTTCGGAAACCGCTGCAATTATTCTGGAAACCATTCAAGGCGGCGCAGGCTTTATTCTGCCACAAAATGATTATTTAAAAAAAGTGCGCCAACGATGTGATGAAACCGGAACGCTATTAATTTTGGACGAAATACAACCTGGTTTTGGCCGTACAGGAAAACTCTTCGCCTTTGAACATTTTGGCATTGTGCCGGATATTTTAGTAATGGGAAAAGGAATGGGAGGCGGAATGCCAATCGGGGCTTTTACGGCATCGCACAACGTTATGTCATTGCTTCAAAGGAATCCGAAACTTGGCCACATTACTACTTTTGGCGGAAATCCAGTGATTGCGGCTGCCGCTTTGGCAACATTACGGGAGTTGACGGAAACTAATCTTATTGAGCAAACACTTCAGAAGGAAAAACTTTTCAGAAAATTACTGAAACATCCACTAATAAAGGAAGTACGTGGTCGGGGACTGATGCTTGCCGCCATGGTTGAAACGCCCGAAATCGCTTCCAAAGTAATTTTAGCCTGTAAAGAGAGCGGATTGATACTTTTTTGGCTGCTTTTTGAAGATCGGGCCATCCGTATTACGCCGCCACTCACAATAAGCAATGACGAAATTGAGGAAGGTTGTAAAATACTGACAGAAGTTCTTGACAGTCTTTAAGAACAACAAATACAACGTAAACGCTTTGTTAATAGTGGTTTACAAAATCATTATCTGTTGATAAGTTCGTTAACAAGAAAGGCGGCATAACTATTGAACTTATTTTTACATTATTATCTTTAAAATAGAAGAAACCGTTAAACCGTGCGTATGCAATTAAGTTCAAACGAGCATAACAACTTCTCGCTGGAAAGATTCGAATCTATGCTGAAAACCAACAGCGTTCTTTTTTTCGACTCAGAGGAATTTGAAGAAATAGTGCATCACTACCTTGAAAACGGAAAAATTGCACTAGCCAAAAAGGCAACCAAATTAGGATTGGAACAACACCCTACTTCCACAAACCTCAAGCTTTTCCAAATTGAAATGTACATTTTTGAAAACCAACTGGACATCGCCGATGAGCTTTTGGACGAACTATACCAATTGGAACAGAGCAACGAGGAAATCTACATTCAGAAAGCAAATATCTTTTCACGACGCGACAAACACAAAGAGGCAATTTCGCTTTTGGAACAAGCATTGGAAATTACCGATGACGAAGCCGATGTACTTTCATTATTGGGAATGGAATATCTTTTCTTGGAAGATCATGAAAATGCCAAACATTACTTTATGAAATGCTTGGAAGAAGACGAAGAAGATTACTCAGCCCTTTATAACATTATCTACTGCTTTGAGTATCTTGACGAGTATGAAGCAGCGATAGATTATTTAAACGATTACCTGAACAAAAACCCCTACTGCGAAGTGGCTTGGCACCAAGTTGGCAAACAATATTACGAACTAAAGGATTATACAAAAGCACTTGCTGCCTTTGATTTTGCTATTATTAGCGATGACCGTTTCATTGGTGCATATCTTGAAAAGGGAAAGGTTCTTGAAAAATTAAAAAAACATGGGGAAGCCATTGAAAGCTACTCCATAACTTTAGGTTTGGACGACCCAACTTCGTATGCTTTATTGCGCATTGGGAAGTGTTACGAAAAATTAGGCAATACCGAAATGGCGCTCCAGTTTTATACCAAATGCGTTGAGGAAGATTCCTTGCTGGACAAAGGCTGGATTGCGATTACAGATTTTTATATTAAAAATAAACAATACCAAAAAGCACTTTACTACATAGAAAAGGCAATCAATATTGACAGTGAAAATGTACATTATTGGAAGCGCTACGCCAAAATCAACAATAAGCTAAATCTTTTTGAGGAAGCTGAAGTTGGCTATAGAAAAGCATTGGAATTGGGCAATTATGAAATGGAATCTTGGCTAACACGGGGTGATATTCTTATCAATTTAGGTGAATATGAAGCTGCCGTAAACAATTTTAACCAAGCATTGGAATTTTATCCCGAACACGCCGAACTAGAATACCGTCTTTCTGGACTTTATTTTATGTTAAGTGAGAATGACAAAGGAGCATTTCACCTTAAAAATGCCCTAAAATCTGAACCCGAATATTTAATGATACTTGAGGAACTTTTTCCTCAAGTATATCAAATGGATTTGGTTGTGGAAATAATTAAACAACTCAAAAATCCTTCGCTTTAATTTCTGTATTTTTGGGGTTTTAGCAAATTAAATCTATGCCTCAAAGAAATTTTCTCCAATACTTAATAGTAACCGCAAAAGGACTTGCAATGGGTGCTGCGGATGTTGTGCCCGGAGTTTCAGGTGGAACAATTGCCTTCATATCTGGAATTTATGAAGAACTTATTGAAACCATTCACAATATTGATCTAGGCTTCATCAAAATCTGGAAGAAGGAAGGTTTTTCAAAAGCTTGGAAACATTATAATCTTTCTTTTTTGCTGGCGCTTTTTTCAGGGGTTTTCATAAGTATCATCTCGCTTGCAAAACTGATAACCTGGCTTTTGGAAGTCTTTCCCATAATGGTTTGGTCTTTTTTCTTTGGGTTGGTAATCGCCAGTATTGTGCATGTTGGCAAACAAATAACTAATTGGAGATTGACTGTAATTGTGGCATTAATTATCGCTTCTGTCCTATCCTATCTAATAACGATAGCAGACCCCATCGGTTCTCCGGAAAGCACTTGGTTTCTTTTTTTGGCAGGTTTTATCGCCATAATCGCAATGATACTTCCAGGAATTTCGGGCGCTTTTATTCTTTTGCTTATGGGTGCTTATACAACCGTTATAGGCATTGTAACCCAGTTGGGTGAAGGTATAACAACATTTAACAGCTCCCTCTTTTTAAGTGCTCTTGGAAAACTTTTAATTTTTGGTATTGGAGCAATTTTAGGATTAAAAATGTTTTCGCGAGTCTTGAACTGGATGTTTAAGCACCATAAAAATTTAATACTCGCGGTATTGACCGGCTTCATGATTGGTGCACTCAACAAAATATGGCCGTGGAAAGAAGTGTTGCAATACAGAATGACCCACGCCGGGGAACAAATCCCGTTTATTGAAAGAAGTATTCTTCCGCAAAATTACGATGGAAATCCACAGATCTTATATGCCATATTATTTGCGATCATTGGCTTTTTGACGATTTTTTTATTAGAAAGAATTGCGGTGAAAAAAGAAATTATAAGCAGTAAAAGTGAGCAGTCAGAATAATTTAAGAACCAGAATCAAAACCCGTGTACGAAAATCGCTCCTTTTCCGATAAAACTTGGTTAGTTCTAAAGGGACTTGCTATGGGTGCAGCTAATAAGGTTCCCGGAGTTTCTGGCGGAGTGGTCGCTTTTGTTGCAGGTTTCTATGAGGAATTTATTTATTCCCTTCAAAAAATAAACAGGAAAGCTTTCAAACTGCTTATAGGTGGACGTTATAAAAGTTTGTACCGTTATATCAATGGGCAATTCCTAAGTTTGTTGATTTTGGGAATGGTCATCAGTTATTTCAGCATTTCAAAATTGCTCGATTATCTGATTGTCCATTACGAACTCTACGTTTGGAGTGCTTTTTTCGGAATGATAATTGGCTCGATTTACTTTATTGCAAAAGATTTTGGCGACTGGAACCGCAAGTATGCCGCTTATCTTTTATGTGGAGTAATTGCTGGCTTAGCGATCAGTTTTTTAGAACCCGCAAAGGAAAACAGCAATCTATTTTTTGTGTTTTTCTGTGGCATGATCAGTGTTTCGGGAATGACTTTGCCTGGTTTTTCAGGTTCTTTCATATTAATCCTTTTGGGTAATTATGTATTGTTGTTGGTAGATTCAGTAAATGCGCTTTTTGACACATTCGCAAATATTTTTCAATTGGACTTTAGCTGGGTTTATAATCCAGAAAGGATTGAGCTTTTAAAGGTTTTAGCCATTTTTTCAATAGGCTCTTTAGTTGGTCTGGTTTCGCTTTCACATTTGCTGGCGTATGTTTTGAAGCGATTTAAAAAAGCTACTTATGCGGTGATTATTGGTTTTATAGCCGGTTCACTTGGTGTGGTTTGGCCGTGGAAAGAAGAAAAATATGTTTTTGACAGTTTAGGACAAATAAAACTCGACACCAACGGAAGAGAAATAATAACAGGATATACGCGCTATTTTCCTGAAAACTTTGGTACAGAAACCACCCTGGCAATACTATTTATGGTAATTGGGGCGGCTATTGTTTTAAGCTTAGATTGGTACGATAATTATAAAAAGAAACATCGTGTCTAAATTTGGGTTGGTAGGAAAAAATATTGGCTATTCTTTTTCAAAAAAATTCTTTTCCGAAAAATTTGAAAAAGAAAACCTATTTCATACCTATGAAAATTTTGATATCCCTTCAATTGAAGTATTTCCAAAAATAATTTCCGAAAACCCAAATTTAAAAGGTTTAAACGTTACCATTCCCTACAAAGAAGAAGTCATCAAATTTCTAAATAAATTGGATGGAACAGCCCAAAAAATTGGTGCCGTCAACACTATTAAAATTTCTGAAACCGGGAAACTTACAGGCTTCAACACCGATTTTTACGGTTTTCAAAAATCGCTTGAAATATTTCTTCCGCTAAAGAAAAAAACCGCACTTATTTTGGGCACTGGCGGCGCTTCAAAAGCAATAGCTTACGCATTGGAAAATTTGGGTTTCAACTTCAAATTTGTGGGCCGTAGGGAAAATTCAAATACAATTAAATACGAATCCTTAAACAAGTCAATAATTGAAAAACACTTATTGATCGTTAATTGCACGCCCTTGGGAACCTTTCCCAATATTCACGAATATCCCGCCATACCTTATGGGTTTATCACTGAAAACCATCTTTTATTCGATTTGATATACAATCCTGTCGAAACAGAGTTTTTAAAACAAGGGAAAACCAAAGGAGCAAAAACAACCAATGGATTGAGGATGTTAGAATTGCAGGCAGAAAAAGCTTGGGAAATCTGGAATTCATAAAATTCACCCAAAAAGATTCAAAAAAACGCTGTGTGCTTTGCCAATTGAGCAGTTGTTAGTATCTTGACCCTCCAAGAAAAACGAACCTAAACATTGAAACAAATGTCTGACGAAAAATTACCTCAGGAAGAGAACGAAGAGAAAATTCCAACTACTGAAAACGTTTCCGAAATTGAAAACAATATCGAAAAAGATAAAGCAATATTAGAAACGGAAGAAACAACAACGGAATCAAGCTCACCATCAGAAAGTGCAATTAAAGAAGTTTCTACTGAAGAAACCCCAAAAACCAATAGTGTTGAGGAAGCAATAGTTGAAGAAAAAAAACTGGCTGATGTATCTTCTAAGGAGGATGCTTCTCAAGTTAAAGCTTCGGAGGATGAGGAAGGTGAAGATGAAGATGAAGTAGCTTCTTCCGAAGACGAAGAGGACGAAGAAGAAAGCGAGGAAAAAGCTCAAAAGGATTACAGCTCACTTTCAGAAAAAGAATTGGTTGCTGAACTTGATAAACTTCTGAAAACAAAAAAAATTCAGGAATTAAAGCACGATGTTGAGGAAATCCGTTCAGAATTCAATAGCAAATTCAACGAAGAACTGGAGCACAAAAAAGAGGAATTTCTTGCTGAAGGTGGAAATATCATTGATTTCCATTACACTACTCCACTGAAAAAAGAATTCAATTCGCTTTATTTTGACTATAAAGAAAAGCGAAACAGTCATTATAAAAATCTTAAGAAAGACCTTCAGGCCAATTTAGATAAGCGCTGGGAACTTATTGAGGAGCTAAAAGGCCTTTTGAGTGCCGAAGAAAATATTAACACTACCTATAACCATTTCAAGGAAATTCAAGAAAAATGGCATATGGCCGGGGCAATTCCAAGGGATAAATACAATACCGTTTGGAACACGTACCACCACCATGTTGAAAATTTCTATGATTTTCTTCATTTAAACCGTGAGTTCCGCGATTTAGATTTTAAGCACAATTTAGATAGTAAACTGAAAATCATAACTCGTGCTGAAGAGCTCGGCCAGGAAACTGATATCAATAAGGCTTTCCGTGAACTACAGATGCTCCACAAAATGTGGAAAGAAGATATTGGCCCTGTAGCAAAAGAATATCGCGATGAAGTTTGGGACAAATTCAGCGAAGCCACAAAAGTAATACACGACAAGCGCCAAGAACAATTGGCCGAAATGGAAAAAGACTTTGAAGCCAATTATGAAAAGAAAAAACAATTGGTCGAAGAAATAAAAAAGGCCGCTGAAAATACCAAACCAAGTCACCAAAGCTGGCAAGATGCCATTAAAAAAGTGCAGGAACTCCGGGATGCTTTTTTCAGCACAGGTCGTGTTCCAAGAGCTAACAATAAAGAAATCTGGAAAGCTTTTAAGGATGCAACTGGTAACTTTAACCATCAAAAAAACAGTTTTTATAAAAACCAAAAAAAAGAACAATACACTAATCTTGAACAGAAACGTGAACTTATAAAGATTGCAGAGGAAAACAAAGACAGTGAGGATTTTGAAGCTACAACCGCTTTGATGAAAAAAATCCAGAATGACTGGAAAAGTATTGGCCACGTGCCCCGAAAGGACAGCGACAAGATCTGGAAACGTTTCAAAAAAGCCTGTAACCATTATTTTGATAGGCTTCACGCCCAGAAAAACGAAGCGAACCAAGAAGAAATGGTTCACTTTGAGGCCAAGCAAGCCATGCTCGATAAACTTACTTCTTTTGAATTGAGCGGTGACCATAAAGTAGATGTGAAAGCTATAAAAGAGAAAATCGCAGCTTGGAAAGAAATTGGACGCGTACCATACAACAAACGCAATATTGAACAGAAATTCAACAAAACCTTGGACGGCCTGTTTGCAAAACTTGATTTAGGCAAAAAGGAAACTGAACTTATCAAATTTGATAATAAGTTGAACACGCTCGTAAATCGAGAAGATGATCGCAAACTGCAGAATGAGCATTTCTTTATTTCGAAAAAGATTGATGAAACCAAGGATGAAATTCGCCAATTGGAAAACAATCTAGGCTTTTTCCACCATGTTGATGAAAACAATCCATTGGTGAAAGAAGTGCACAAAAATATCGCACGCCACAAGGAGCAGCTTGAGGTTTGGAAGGCAAAACTTTCAAAAATTAAGGAAGTTCGGGAGGATTAAAGCGATTTTAGATTTACGATTTTAGATTTTAGAACTGCTTACTGCGACTGAAAACTGATTACTGTAATTTAGCTTCGTTCCAAAAAATATCCATCTCTGCCAAGGTCATATCTTTTAAGTCTTTGTTCATTTCCTTGGCTTTGCTTTCCAAATATTGAAATCGTTTTATAAATTTTTTATTGGTGCGTTCCAGCGCGTTTTCGGGATTCACTTTTAGGAATCGCGCATAATTTATAATCGAGAAAAGCACGTCGCCAAATTCGGCTTCTATCTTTTCTTGGTTGTTTTCGTTTATTTCGTGTTGAAGCTCACCGAGTTCTTCCTGCAATTTTTCAAAAACCTGTTGTGGTTCTTCCCAGTCGAAACCTACTCCGGCAACTTTATCTTGAATTCTGTTCGCTTTTACCATAGCTGGCAATGATTTTGGCACGCCTTCCAAAACACTTTTTTTGCCTTCCTTCAGCTTTAAATTTTCCCAGTTTCGTTTCACTTCCTCTTCATCAGCCACTTCTACGTCACCATAAATATGTGGATGGCGGGAAATCAACTTTTCGCAAATATCATTGCAAACATCCGCAATATCAAAATCGTTGGTTTCGCTGCCTATTTTCGCATAGAAAACAATATGGAGCAGAACATCTCCCAATTCTTTCTTTACTTCGTTTAAATCGTTTTCAAGTATAGCGTCGCCCAGCTCATAGGTTTCCTCAATGGTTAAATGACGTAGCGTTTCCATAGTTTGCTTTTTGTCCCACGGGCATTGCTCACGCAGTTCGTCCATAATGGTCAAAAGCCTATCAAAGGCTTTTAGTTGGTTTTCTCGAGAGTTCATTTTCTTTTTTTGCAGGTTTCAGGTTTCAGGTTAAAAGTAGAAAAATTAACCACGAATACCTTATTATATTCTTTGTGTATTTTTCATAAAAATAAAAAATCCCAAAACACACAATGGATCTTGGGATTTGCTTACTAATTTATCTAAAAAAATTAAAATTCCAGACTATGTTTTACGCGAAGCAGCACTTTTTGTGGCTCCGCCTTTTTTAGCAGATGAAGCCTTTGGTGTAGAGGTTTTCGGAGCGGCTGCTTTTGGAGAAACAACCCTGCTGCTGTTGGTCTTAGTTGCTTTTACTTCTTTTTCATCTTCAGCAGTTTCTTCTTTTGGTTCAGAAAAATCAGTCAAACCATTCTTTACAAGCAGGTTGTACCATTGTACCATTTTTTTTATATCACTGGCATATACGCG
>JAGQYY010000001.1:21370-25130 GCA_020435825.1 Aequorivita sp. | reverse complement strand
AGAAAAATCAGTCAAACCATTCTTCACAAGCAGGTTGTACCATTGTACCATTTTTTTTATATCACTGGCATATACGCGATCTTCATCATAATCTGGCAACACACCGAAGAAAAACTCCTCAAGCTCCTCTTTTGAAACTTTATGGCTTATGGTCTCCTTTCCATTTGCTTTTTCAGAAATTTTTTGGAATACCTCACGAAGTGGCATTTCTTCAGTCAGGGTGTAAACCGCAATTTCTGAAAGTAGGCTCACATTCTGACGGCCACTTACGTTTATAGTTTTCCCGTCTAAAAGCGATTCAGCTAAAAAGCCAGCACGGGTTTGGGTTTTTAATTTGTAAAGTCCGGGTTTTCCGGCAATGGAAAGCACTTTTTCTAAGCTCATAAAATACTTTTAAATGTTTTAATTAATACAAATATCCTTGGTTTGGTTTATATAAACAAGCGCCTTAACGTTTCTTTTTGGCGTTTGGAAATTTCATCCGGTAATCCACGCTCACTTTTCCTTTAGAAATATTTTCCAGCTTACCTTTTATCAATCTCTTTTTCAATGGCGAAAGCTTATCGGTAAAGAGAATGCCCTCAATATGGTCGTATTCATGCTGAATGATTCGCGCCACGATTCCGTTGAAGGATTCCTTTTGTTTTCTGAAATTTTCGTCCAAATATTCAATAACGATATTCGGTTGCCGGAATACATCCTCGCGAACATCGGGAATACTCAAACATCCTTCATTGAAAGCCCATTCATCGCCAGATTCCTCTAGGATTTTTGCATTGACAAACACTTTTTTGAAGGTGGAAACAAACTTTTGCTCTTCTTCCGAAAGATCCTCATCGTCTCCAAAAGGCGTTGCATCTACCACAAAAAGGCGAATTGGCAACCCAATTTGCGGCGCAGCGAGACCGATACCGCGAGCTTCATACATGGTCTCGAACATATTTTCGATAAGCTCGTTTAGCTGTGGATAATCTTTGGTTATTTCTTCGGCTTCCTTTCTTAAAACGGGATCACCGTAAGCTATTATTGGGAGAATCATTTTTTATTATCTATTGTTATTTTACTTGTTTTTGAAACTATGGCGGGATGTATTGATACTATTGTTTTGGAAAACAGCCACCACAAATTTCCTTTCTCTTAGTTCTCTACTCTTTATTCTTTTCTTACTCTATTTATTATAAAGATATTCTTGAAGAATTATTGTCGCGCTTATCTCATCAATCAGTGCTTTATTCTGTCGCTGTTTCTTTTTCAAGCCGCTGTCAATCATTGCTTGGAAAGCCATTTTGCTAGTGTAACGTTCATCAATGCGCTTTACTTCTAAGTCGGGGAAAACCTCATAAAATTTCTTCAAAAACTTCTGAATATCTTCTTCAATATTGGAATGGGTTCCGTCTTTCTGTTTGGGCTCGCCCACTAAAACCAATTCCACTTTTTCCGAAGTAAAATACTTCTTCAAAAAATCCATCAATTCAGAAGTAGCAACCGTCGTCAAACCCGATGCAATCATTTGCAGCTCGTCCGTAATGGCGATGCCCGTGCGCTTGCTGCCGTAATCCAACGCTAAAACTCTTCCCATACCGTCTGCAAAAATAAGGGTTTGTGAATTACTATACTATTATCGACTGTAATTTTGAATTATGAAGCTTATATTTGTGAAAAAGACGCAGGGAATTAGATACTAGTTGACTTATTACAGGCAATAAGCCCATCCAACAACGGACAACTGAAAACCGATAACAAATAACAAATGACCGAACTAAAACAAACCATAGAAAAAGCCTGGGAAGACCGTTCCCTACTTACCGAAACCGAAACTATAGTCGCCATCCGCGAAGTGGTAAACCTTTGCGATGAAGGCAAACTGCGCTGTGCAGAACCAACCGCAAATGGCTGGCAAGTAAATGAATGGGTTAAAAAAGCTATCGTGCTCTACTTCCCTATTCAAAAAATGCGCACTTTGGAAGCTGGAATTTTTGAGTATCACGATAAAATTCCACTAAAATCTGGTTATGAAGCAAAAGGAATTCGCGTTGTACCAAATGCGGTCGCTCGTCATGGAGCATATATTTCCAAAGGTGTAATTCTTATGCCAAGCTATGTAAATATTGGCGCCTATGTTGATGAAGGCACAATGGTAGATACTTGGGCTACGGTGGGCAGTTGCGCGCAGATTGGCAAAAACGTTCACTTAAGCGGCGGCGTGGGCATTGGTGGCGTATTAGAGCCTTTACAGGCCGCACCGGTTATTATTGAAGATGGTGCTTTTATAGGTTCGCGCTGTATTGTTGTTGAAGGTGTTCGCGTGGGCAAAGAAGCAGTTTTGGGTGCTAATGTTGTGCTAACTGCCTCCACAAAAATTATAGATGTTACGGGCGAAAAACCCATAGAAGTAAAAAGATACGTTCCCGAGCGTTCCGTGGTGATTCCCGGAAGCTATACCAAAGAATTTCCATCTGGAGAATATCAAGTGCCGTGCGCACTTATTATTGGTGTACGCAAAGAGAGCACCAACTTAAAAACTTCTTTGAATGATGCTTTACGGGAGTATGGGGTGGCGGTTTAATTTTAATAAAGGATGAGGGGCCGACTCTTAATGGTCGTGCCCCCCTCCTTCTTCCTGTAAGAGCACAAATGCACCTTTGGTTAAAAACGTACTTTCAGCTTTAAATTGAGTGGTGTTTACAATTGCAGTATATCCGTTATAGCTTGCTCCTATTTTTACTTCAACGGGGAGAATTTCAAATTCATCTGCATTTTCGTTTTCAATCAATAAAACATAGTTTTTACCCTCCATTTCCACAATGGCGTTTTCCGGGAGTGCCAACTGGTTTAAAGTGCCCGTAACAATCTGTGCTTCCACAAACATCCCGGCGGTAAAGTTCTGTTCGTCCTTTTCATCTATATGCCCGTGGACCATTGCAATTCGCAGATTGGGGTCAATGGAAGTTCCCACCAAATGCACCTCGCCTTTAAATACTTCTTTTGAGGCCTCGGGTACGGTAAAGCGTATTTCCTGTTCTTTTTTAAGTTGCAATAAATCCTTTTCAAAAACCTTTAATTCCAAGTGGATATGGTCGGTATTCATTATTTCCATAATCTTATCGGCTAGGGAAACGTAGGTGCCCGTGTTCACAAAAACCTGGGTCACGTTGCCGGCAATAGGGCTGTAAATATTTACTGCTGAAACGATATTGCCAGCTTGTACAGATGCAGGGTTTATATTCAGCATTTCAAGGTTTTTCTTTAAGCTGTTGTAACGCGCCAAGTTTGATTTATACTCGCTTTCGGCTTTTAGAAAGCTTTTTTGGGAAGTGATTTTCTCTTCAAACATAATCTGCTGCCGCTCGTACTCCGATTTCAAATAGGAAAGCTGCTCGGCAGTTTCCAGATAATTCTGTTGCATGGTAATAAACTCAGGATTTTCAAGGGTTACCAACCGTTGTCCTTTGGAAACTTTATCGCCCACCAGCAGCGGGGTGTTTTTAATATACCCACCCGCAAAAGCACTTATCACGGCCCTGCTCTGTGGCGGCACATCTATCATTCCACTGGTTTGCACGGTTTCTGCAAAGGGCTTTTCAGTGAGTTGGCCCAGCTCCATGTTGGCATTTTTAAATTGTGCTTTTGAAAGATGGATTATTCCTGAATTATTTTCTTCTGATGTGATTTCAGGAGTCGTTTCTTCTGTTTTTGAATTATTACAAGCTGCCAACACTAAAGCGGAAAGCAACAAAAGTGATTTTATATAGTTCATAAC
>JAGQYY010000001.1:2572-21270 GCA_020435825.1 Aequorivita sp. | reverse complement strand
AATGTTTTAAAGTATTAAATAGTTGAGGGCGATGACCGCCTGATTGTAATTATTTAGGTTTTCGAGGTATTGCAGCTCAATTTCATAAGCGTTTTCAAGGCTTTGGATGTACTGGAAAAAGTCTATTTCTCCATTTTTGAAACCGATGTTTGCGGTTTTTAAAATTTCTTCGGAAAGGGATTTTCCCTCCGTTTCATAATACCGCAATGCTTCCTCGTATTTTGAAACCTTATTTAGTAATTGAAGTTTTCTTGAATTGAGTTGGATTTTATAATCCTCGGCCTGCTGTTGACTTATGTCCGCCGCAATTTTGGAAGCTTTTATCTTGGAAGCATTTCCGCTGAAAAGCAAAGGAATTTTTAGTCCAATTTGATAGGCATACAAATTTTGGCTCAAGCCCGAATTGCTTCCCAACGAATAGGAAAGGCTGATATCCGGAAGCAAATGTTGCTTTTCAAGACTGCGTTTTGCATTAAAAAAGTCTGTTCTATTTTGATAATAATCTATTGCGGGATGCCCTTGCAGATTGGAAAGTGAAAGTTGCAGCTTCTCCAAAGTCTGTGGGGCAACCACCAAACTATCCTGAGATTGAACGGCGGCTTTTAGGTGTTCCATAGCAATCTGCACGTCTTCCCTGCTCTGTCTATAATCGGTTTCCAATTGCCGCTGTTTGGCGCGGGCGGTTATTTTTTCCAAATAATTGGTTTCCCCCAGTTCAAAACGGCGTTGGGCAGCGTGGGCAAAATTTTGATAGAGACTGTCCAAACGTTTATAGACAGCCTCCCTATTTTTCTCAAACTGAAACTGATAATATGCAGCAGCAACCGTGCCTTCCGTTTTCCGTTTTTGAAGTTCATATTGGCTGTTCTGTATTTCAAACTGTCTTTTATTGACGTTCCTTTCGGCGAAATATACCGTGGGAAAAAGAAAACCCTGCTGCACGCCAAATACCTCTAGCGGCTCGTTGTTTGACGCTAAATTATTCTCATCAAACTCATAAAAAACTGTGGTTTTATCAAAGCTGAAAGCACTCCCTATCAAGGCATTTGCTTCCTCTTTCTGAAGCGAGGCAGCTTTAAGGCCCGCATTGTTTTCCAAAGCCATTTGCTGAAAATCTTCCAAGGTTTTGGGATTTTGCTGTGCCAACCCAGAAAAACCAAGCAGGGAAATAACAAGTACCATCGGCAAAGTTTTCTGTTTGGATTTTCGGAGTTTTATTCTCTTTTTATCAGAATCAAAGATTGAATATAAAACCGGTAATACCAATAAGGTTAAAAGGGTAGCTGTTACCAATCCGCCAATAACCACGGTTGCCAACGGCCTTTGCACTTCGGCCCCAGCATTTGTTGATATGGCCATTGGTAAAAACCCAAGTGCTGCAGCCGAGGCAGTCAGTAAAACCGCTCGCAAACGGTCTTTTGCACCCTGCACGATAAGTTCCGTTTTATCTTTCATTCCTTCTTTTTTTAGTTCCTTAAAATGTTCTATCAAAACAATTCCGTTGAGTACCGCAATCCCAAAAAGTGCAATAAAGCCAACGCCCGCCGAGATGCTAAAAGGCATATCGCGCAACCATAGCAACAACACGCCACCAACCGCCGCCAAGGGAATTGCCGAATAGATCATTAGGGCTTCCTTTATGGAATTGAAGGCGAAATAAAGCAGGAAGAAAATGAGCAACAAGGCCACGGGAACCGCAAACAACAGTCTGGTTTTCGCACTTTGAAGATTCTCAAATTGCCCGCCATAATCGATGGTGTAGCCCACGGGAAGGTTTATGTTTTCATCAATTAACTTTTGCACGTCGTCCACCACGCTTTGCAGATCGCGGCTGCGAACGTTGATTCCCACTACAATACGGCGTTTGGTATCATCCCGTGATATTTTTGCCGCGCCTTTGGTGTATTTTATTTCCGCCAATTCACGCAACGGCACTTTTTCCCCGGAAGGGGTATCAACATACAGGTTTTGCAAATTTGAAAGATCGCGACGGTTGTTTTCGTCCAACCGCACCACAAGGTCAAAGCGCTTTTCGCCCTCAAAAATGCTTCCCAAAGATTTGCCTGCAAAACCCATGGCAATCATTTCGTTTAAATCTTCAATGTTAAGGCCGTAACGCGCAATTTTAGCTCTGTTAAAATTTACGTTCATCTCTGGCAGACCAACTACTTTCTCCACCGTAATATCATCGGCACCTTCCACATTTTCTGCAAGGCTTTTAATTTCGTTTGCCGTTTTATTGAGCACTTCCAGGTCCTCCCCAAAAATCTTGATGGCAATATCTGCCCTAACTCCCGTGATTAGCTCGTTAAAGCGCATCTCGATGGGTTGGGTAAACTCCACTTCCATTCCTGGGATAATCGCCAAAGCCTCCTTAAACTTTTCAGCCAATTCATTTTTGCTGGTAGCAGAAACCCATTCCTTTTTGGGTTTTAAAGTGATTATAATATCGCTCTCTTCCATAGACATAGGGTCTGTGGGGACTTCGGCTGCGCCAATACGACTTACTATCTGATCTACTTCCGGGAAGTTTTCTGTCAGGATTTTTTCAATCTTCGTTGTAATTTCAATTGTGTTTTTAAGGGAAGTGCCCGTTTTAAGTACCGGCTGAATTACGAAATCGCCTTCGTCCAGCGTTGGTACAAATTCGCCGCCCATTGTTGTAAAAAGATAAATTGTTGAAGCGAGAATTAACACTGCAATCCCCAACACCAACTTTTTAGCGCCCAATGCCCATCGAATGATGGGTTCATAAAAACGATTTAGAAAAGCCATTATTCGAACGGAAATATTTCTTTTTGAAGTTTTCATAGGTTTTAAAAACAGCGAAGCGGCTACGGGAACATACGTAAAACACAGTACCATTGCCCCTATAAGCGCAAAACTGAACGTAAGCGCCATGGGTTTAAACATTTTGCCCTCTACCCCGCTAAGGGAAAGAATTGGGATGAAAACTATCAAAATAATAAGCTGTCCGAAGATGGCGGAATTCATCATTTTCGAGGCACTTTTTACAGTGAGTTCATCCTTTGCCAGTTGTTTTTCTTCGGAAGAAAAAGCGTTGAGTTTTGTTGCGTTTTTACTTATCTGAAATGCTACAAATTCAACGATTATAACCGCTCCGTCTATAATAATCCCGAAGTCGATGGCACCAAGGCTCATCAGGTTTGCATCTACGCCAAAAAGGTACATCAATGAAAGCGTGAAAAGCAGCGACAATGGAATTACGGATGCAACCACTAATCCCGAGCGGAGATTTCCCAATAAAAGCACCACTACAAAAATTACGATGAGCACCCCAAGAATGAGGTTTTCGGCTACGGTAAAAGTGGTTTTGCCAATGAGAACGCTACGGTCCAAAACGGGGTTGATGTAAACCCCTTCGGGCAAGGATTCCGAAATATTAGCCACGCGTTCCTTTACGGCTTGAATCACTTGGTTTGAGTTGCCGTTTTTCAGCATCATTACCTGCCCGAGGATTTTTTCACCTTCCCCATTTCCCGTAATCGCACCAAAACGGGGCGCGCTCCCAAACTGGACTTTCGCGATATCCTTCACATAAATGGGGAAGCCATTTTCACTTTTTACGACAATATTCCCTATATCGTCCAAGGAAGACGCCAAACCTTCACCACGAATAAAATAGGCTTGGTTTTCCCTTTCAATATAGCCGCCGCCCGAAATACTGTTATTTTTTTCCAAAGCCGTGAACACCTCTTGGGCAGTGATATTCATCGCGTTAAGTTTATTGGTATTTATGGCGACCTCATATTGTTTTAGCCTTCCGCCCCAAGTGTTTACCTCAACTACGCCGGGAATTCCCGAGAGTTGCCGTTTTACGATCCAGTCCTGGATGGTGCGGAGTTCCGTTATTGAATATTTATCCTTAAACGCTGGTTTTACATCTAGGATGTATTGATATATTTCGCCAAGCCCGGTGGTTATTGGCCCCATTTGTGGAGTGCCAAAACCTTCGGGAATATTCTCGGCGGCCGATTGTATCTTTTCGGCTATAAGCTGGCGCGGCAAATAGGTGCCCAGGCTTTCCTCAAAAACAATGGTAACCACCGAAAGGCCAAATTTTGAAACCGAACGAATTTCCTTTACGCCCGGCAAATTTGCCATTTCCAGCTCCACGGGATAGGTAATAAATTGTTCCATATCCTGTGTGGAAAGGTTGCGCGAAGTGGTAATTACCTGCACTTGGTTATTGGTAACATCGGGTACGGCACCGATTGATAGTTGGGTAAGTGAAAACACCCCAAAGCCTATCAGCAGTAGCGTAAACAACCCGATGATGAGTTTGTTCTTTATACTGAATTGAATGATTTTTGTTAGCATAACAAATTATTGGTTTAGTATCTTCAACATAAAACTGTTGAAAATCGAAATAATAAAAATTGATTTTTGCCCGCGGTAAAAGCGGTAAATGATGAACTTAAAAAAATGGAACTATTTTTTTAAGAGAAAGGCCTATGTAGTTATGCTAACTTAGGCGGTTGAAAAATAGAAAATTTTTTAAGGGAAGAATATAAATTTTGATAGTGGAATACGTGCGGTTGCCGTACATTTATTTCCACCTTTACAATAGCCATTTCAAACGGGACCAATACAACATCAGTTGAGACATGGTGGCAGGAAATATGCTGAAAAGGGAGTTCTTGGTGTTCTTGCTCTTCCTCTTTATGATTTTTTTGGTGCTCCGCTTTTAGAGCTCCGTAATGCTTTTCAAAAAAAGTAAAGAAATCATCGCCATAATTTTCTGAATGGTATTTTGCGTGCTTTACGAAACGTCCGGACAGCAAAACATCATACATACCCATCCCTGCGCTTTGAAAAACGACAAGTAAAGAAAACGATATGGCAAATAGTGATTTCATTTAAAATGTAAAATTAATCAATAAATATGAATCATTGGTGCATGGAAATAAAATTACTTATGGACTTCACGTGTACTGCCGTGCCCTCCTGCCACAATAAGCAATACCTTTAGGCTCAAAAAAATAAATTTAAAAAATTGGATGATGGGGTTCATCATCACAAAGCGTTTGAATTTTGATATTCTCTTTGTCATGGCTTAAATTTTATTCAGGAATTAAATACCAAAAAGGTTTCATTTTGGCTTTGTATATAAAAGCATAGTGAAGCATCAGTTTTAGCCAATGGCCTGCCAGCCCAATTTCACCAAAGGTTTTCCCCAATTTTCGGCCCATGGTATCTGGATATTTTTTGTAATCGGGAACAATCGGGAAGGTGGTTATACTAACCCCGCTGCCCTTTGTCATCCCAAAGCCCGCAGAGGCGATACAGGCCGCACCCATATTGCCCATGGAGCCTTTGTGGTGCAAGGATTCCTTTTTGTTTTTTATACTGTCAATTATATTATCGGCCACCAATTTTGCCGTAATTCCCGAGGGCATTCCGGTTCTTGGGGGAGATGGAAAGATTTCTGTTCCATTGGGGCTTTTGCGGGGTTTGGAAATGCTATGTGGTGGCGCAAAAGCGATTCCCGGGGCAAAAATATTTTTATAGCTTGGGTTTTGATAGGTCTCGGGCCAATCTTGCACGGTCCAATCCTCATAAGGTTTTGGGGTATAATCTGCATCCACGATCATAAACCCTTTAAAGAGTTTGTCTGTAATATCGTTATTGTTTTTATCAAAAGCTTTAAATCCGTGGCCAGAGAACGATGGAATCAGCATCGCAAAATCATAATCAATGGTTTTATGCTCTCCGTTTAAGGTTTCGTAATGGGCCAGTCCATCTTCAATTTTATTCACGCCTGCGCCCAGGATCCAATCAATGCCGCGGTCTTCAAAAACCATCTCGACCATTTCGTGCGATTTCATGATGTTGCTGCCGTAGCTAAGCAGCATGCCGTCCATTCCAAAATCGCCCAATTCATACTCGTTGGAGATCCAAGTAATTTTAGCTTTGTCGCGAACCTTTTGGCGGCGAAGTTCCTGCTCCACATTCAAAATATATTCAAAGGCAGCGCCTTGGCAGGTTGCTTTGGCATGGCCTGTACCTATAACTATTTTTGCTTCATTCCCTTTTTTCATTTCAGCAATTAAGGCTCGTAACCCTTCATTGGCGTGGTCTGCGTGGGTATAGGTACAAACCGAATACGCCTTGTTTGTTCCGGGGTTCAATCCTTCGGTAGCTTCAAAATTGAGTTTGGGACCTGTGGCGTTTATGAGGTAATCATACGTTATTCTTTCGGTTTCGCCTCTTTTTTCTGTGGAAACATATTCAGCCACCACAAATGGTTTTTCAGTTTCGTTATCGCCTTCGGGGTAAAAGGAGGTTACTTTGGCTTGCTTAAAACCAATTCCTTTCTTTTTATATAAAGGCGCAAGCGGAAAAAGTATTTCCTTTGATTTCATTCGGCCAATGCCCACCCAGATGTTTGAGGGAATCCACTGATAATTGCTATTGGGCGAAACCACGACTACTTCGTGGGTCTTGTCCAGTTTTCTGCGAAGGTGCGATGCGGCTACGTGGCCCGATATCCCTGCACCCAATATTACAATTTTTGACATTTTTTGAAGGTTTTAAGTGTCTAAATTATATCACCGAACAAAACCTTAAAATGATTTTAATCATATAAACGTTAGGCAATTAGACCCTCCAAAATTGGTTTTATTTATTTGAAAAAACAGTAACTTTTGTTACACAGAAGAAATATTTTCAGTGAAATATTACATTCGTCATTCAGAAATTATAACTTCGTACCAAGCCTCTTAAATCATGATTGTCCACGACTTTAGCAACGAAAATTCCGTTCTCAACCAATTTATTTTGGAAATGCGAGATGTTTCAATCCAAAGAGATTCCATGCGCTTCCGAAAGAATATTGAGCGTATTGGGGAGATCCTCAGCTATGAAATGAGTAAAACATTGCACTACAAAACTGAAGTTGTAAAAACGCCTTTGGGAGAAAAGGAAATGAAAGTGCCCGAAACCGATGTAGTTGTCTGTTCCATATTACGAGCGGCACTGCCCCTCCATACGGGTGTTATAAATTTTTTTGACAAGGCCGAAAACGCTTATATTTCAGCATATAGAAACCATCCCGATGATGGTGACGATTTTGAAGTAATTGTAAATTATCTGGCATCTCCCTCTATTGAAGGAAAAACATTACTGCTAACTGACCCGATGCTAGCAACCGGGAGAACTCTGGAAAACGTACTCAAAGCATTTAAAAGTCACGGAACGCCAAAACAAATCCATATTCTATCCATCATCGGCGCCAAACCCGGCATTGAATATATTAAAGATATCTTTCCCCAAAACACACATCTTTGGATAGCGGCCGTAGATGAAAAGTTAAACAGCCGCGGCTATATTCTTCCCGGATTGGGCGATGCTGGCGATTTGGCCTTTGGAGAAAAACTTTAAGTACTCAGTTTATTTCCTGATAAGTTTCATAAACAGTTCGTTTCCTTCCCGCTGGGGAATGGAATTATAGCAAGCTTCCAGTTTTTCTATTCTAAATTTATCTTCAAAAAGCGAAAGGTATTCTTCTTTATTTCCTCCAAATGGCGGCTTGTCATTATTTAAAGGAATGTTGAAAAGGAGACCGACAAGCTTACCACCTGGCATAAGTAGCTTATGGATTTTTTGAACGTATTCTTCACGATTTATCGGATCCAAAGCACAAAAAAAGGTCTGTTCCAAAATAAGATCAAAGGTATCCTCCATTTCAAAAAAGTCTAAATGCAAAAGATTTTCTTTTGGGAATGAAGGGACGCGCTTAGCCAAATTATTTAAAGGGATGGAAGAAATATCGATTACAAAAACGTTTGAAAATCCTTTTTTGAAAAGATATTCCGCTTCGTATGAATTACCGCCACCGGGGACCAATATCCTTATATCCTTATTTGAAAGTTGATCAATATATTTCTTTAAGGGCGTGGAAACATAACCAATATCCCAGCCTGTTTTGCCACTGAGGTATTTATGATTCCAAAAAGTTTCGTAATAATTCATTCACTATTTTTAAAACGTATACTCCAAATGCCACGGACTTCATTTTCGCCATAACCCGTAGCTTTATCCATTGGGTATAGTTCCTGTATTTTGGTTAAAGTAAGCGTTTCCAGTTCCTTTCCGGGAGTGCCGTGGCATTTTAGGCACATGGAATTTGTAACTATGGGATTATAAAATTCTGTTTCATTGCCCATAGCTACCACAATTGGATTTACTTCGCCACCCGCTGCAACTTGTTTTTTGAAATTTTCCAAATATTGCAACTCCGTAGCATTGGCCTTGTTTTTGGGGTTTCTCGGTTTATCCGTAACCCGTCTAATATATGCTTTATGGACGGCAGCCATACTGTCTGTTATTGGCAATGCCTGAATGTTACAAAAGTCGAGGGCGGCAATGACGCCGTTTTTTTGAATTTGGCCCATTAGGTTTTTTCCCAATTCGGCCTTCGTGGTTTGTGCCATTTGCATGCCGCGTTCTTTCTCAGAAAGTTGGGTATTTGCATTTTGGTTTTTACCCATTCCTTTACCATTGCCCTTTCCATGACCCATTCTGCCCTTCATCTGTGGTCGGTCACCGTGCATTTGTTTGTAGTGGGCGTCAAACCATTGGGGCTCTTCTATATCGTTATCATACATATAATCAGCAATTTGTTTGATGGTTTCCTCTGGATAAAATTGATAGGGCATCAGGCCAAATTTCTTGACCGCGCCCGGCATTTTTGATTTTTCTTCCGAAGGATTCTTAGACCATTCCACCATAGCCACAATAAATTCTTCCTTTGAAGTTTCCTCAGAAATATAATGCATCTTCACGGCAACCATTGGCGGGGCAATCATTGCATCTTCGGCAGTTTTTGGGTTGTGGCAAACATAACAGTTGTTTTCCATCAATTTCTTCCCGGGATGCTCCAGAATAATCTCGGTTTCGGTGTTTACAGTATTCTCGGCAATCGCCAAATATTCGTTGCGGGTATTGGTATTGCAGGCAGTGAAGAAACTTATAAAAAAAAGTATGGCTAAAAATTTCATATGTTGATCATAAAGCTGTGGAAACTTCAAAATTAAATATATAAAATGCAGTTGGCAGTAACAAAAGTTACAATTCAAACCTTTTAAGATGAACTGATCGGACTTACCCTGAAAAATTAAAGCGAAACTATTTTAATACTGTTTCTGTAAAGCTCAATTTTTCCCATTGATTCCAACTTTTTTAGAAGCCGCGAAACCACTACGCGCGAAGTGTGGAGCTCATAAGCAATTTCCTGATGTGTGGAATTGATCAAGGAATCATTGGTTACCTTTTGTTTGTTTTGAAGATATTTCACCAAGCGCTCATCCATATTATAAAATGCAATGCTATCTATGGTTTCGAGCATTTCGGTAAGGCGCTCATGATAACTTTGGAAGACAAAATTTCGCCAACTTTTATATTTACCCGTCCATTCTTCCATTTTTTGGATTGGAATCATAATTAAGGTTGTATCAAGCTCTGCAATTGCTCTAATTTCACTCTTTTTCTGTCCCAAACAGCAAGTCAAGGTCATTGCGCAAGTGTCGCCACGTTCCAAAAAATAGAGCAAGAGTTCATCGCCGTCATCATCTTCCCTTAAAATTTTTATCGCTCCCGAAATAAGCAAAGGCATAGAGCGCACGTAATCGCCAATTTCAATGAGTTTCTCGCCTTCCTTTACCTCTTTTAAAGTACCTACTTCGTTTATTTCAGCGATGAGCGTGTCTTCAAAAATATGGGTAAAATTTTCTTTTAAATCTTTGAGCATTTGTGTTGCATTAAGAAGTTTTATTTATGAAGCAAGATACAGATTATGGAAAGATTTAGAAAGCAAAAAAATATCAGTACTTTCACTTTTTGTTTTTCAATCTTGTGTTTATTCTTTTCCACCATTTCACAATTTCATACCATAGCACACTTAAAGCTCCAATTCCTAAGCTTATGCCTATTTGTTTCGAATCAAGTCTTTCAAATTCGAAAAATTTTGTAAACGGCGGCACAAAAAGAAGTAATAAAGTAATTCCAATCGTAATGCCAACGATGAATGGTACTAGCTTATTTTTATATTTAAAAGTGGTAAAAACAGAATAGACAAAAGAACGGTTTACAAAGGTCAACACAATATTTGCGGTTATGAGCGCCGTAAAGACCATAGTTCGGGTTATCGCTTCGTTTGCACCATTATTGACAGCAATTTGATAGACAGTAAGAACACCCACAGTAATTGCCATGCCTTGAATTATACTAGTGAAAAGTTCGCTCCAATTAAAAAACGTACTGGAGAAAGGTCTCGGTTTTTGAAGCATGGAATTCTTTTCCATCGGTTCGTTTTCATACACTATCGAGCAGGTTGGCCCCATTATCAATTCCAACAAAATGACGTGTACCGGTGTGAAGATATTGGGATAAACCCAGCCCAAAACCAAGGGGATAAAAACGGTAAGGATGATGGGAATGTGGATAGAGATGATATACTGAATAGCCTTTTTTAAGTTGGAATAGATTTTTCGGCCCATCGCGACAGCGTCAACCATTTTGGAGAGGTCGTCTTCCACAAGAATCAAGGAAGCGGAATGTTTGGCTATCTCGGTTCCCTTCTTCCCCATTGCAACACCAATATTTGCGGCTTTTAGTGCGGGACCATCATTTACGCCATCGCCCGTCATCGCAACAATGTGTCCCTGTGCTTTCAGAGAGTTTATTATTTTAAGTTTCGCTTCGGGAAACATACGTGCGAAAATATTTTTCTCTGAAGTAATTTTTTGAAGTTCCAAATCATCCAAAACCACAAGATCATCTCCAGAAACAATAGCCTCTGGACCTTTGAAACCTATTTTTTTTGCAATAGCAGCAGTAGTTTCAGCAATATCGCCCGTAATTATTTTTACAGCAATACCAGCATTGTAAAAATCCTGAAATACTTTTGAAATGTTAGCTTTTGGAGGGTCATAAAAAGCCACCAATCCTTTAAATTCAAAATTGAAATCCTGCTGTTTTCTTGGCCAATCGGTTCCTTCAAAATTTGAAATTCCCACTCCCAAAACACGATACCCTTCAGCTGCCAATAAGGTTATTTTCTGTTTTAAATTTTCCCTTTCACTATTACTTAAATTTGAAACCGCCATCAAAGCTTCTGGAGCACCTTTGGCAGCTATGATTCTAATGCCATCGCCATTTTCAAAAATATGGGTCATCATCGGGGGTTTGCCGCCCAATGGATATTCGTGTACCATTTTGAAATTAGGCCTTTCATCCTTTTTTATAATCTTTTCATAAAAGGTGTGCAACGATTGCTCCATCGTATCAAAAGGTATGGGCTCACTGGCCCACATTGCGGTAATAATTAGCTCTTTTTCAGTGTTAGAAAGCATTCCTTCAACCGAAGTGACTTTATCTGTTTCCAAAGTATAAACCTTGTCAAGACGCATTTTGTTTTCTGTGATCGTTCCCGTTTTGTCCACACAAATTACCGTTGCACTACCCAAGGATTCTACGGTTTTCATCTGTTTTACAATTACGCCAAGATTCATTAATCGCCATGCACCAATGGCCATAAAAGTTGTAAAGGCAACTGGAATTTCTTCTGGCAAAACGCTCATTGCAAGTGTAAGTGCTTTCAAAAGGCTATCTAAAAAGTCTAAAGAATTATAGTAATTAATTCCCCAAACCAATAAAAAAATAACCGCTCCCGCGATTACCATCTTTTTTACAAAATTGTTTATCTGGAGCTCAAGGGTAGATTTTTCGGAAGAAATATCTTCAATGCTTTTACCTATTTTTCCAACTTTTGTTTGATTTCCTACTGCGAATATCTCAGCAATAGCAAGTCCTCCCGCTACTTGGGTACCCATATAAATTTGATTGTCTTCGGATGAAGCATCTTTTTCAACTGAAAAAGATTCTCCTGTTAAAATGGACTCGTTTACCGAAAAATCATTAGAATGTACGATAGTTCCATCAGCCACAATGGTTGAACCTTCCTCTACCATTAAAAAATCGCCAATAACCACATCTTGGCTCACTATTTCAATGACTTCCCCATTGCGGATTACCTTACAATGTGGTTGTGAAAGTTCCTTTAGTTTTTCGAGAGCATTATGGGTCTTAGCATCCTGATAAAGTGAAATTGCAGCAACTAAAAGAATGGCGGCGGCGAGAAAAATTCCATCGCCCATATTTCCTGTGAAAAAATATAGGGTCGCAGCAACCAGCAGTAAAATCACCATTGGTTCCTTTACCAGGCCTTTTATCGCCTCTACAAAATGGTTTTTCCTTTTTGATTCAAGAATATTCCTGCCAAACTTTTTTCGCGAAGCCAAAACTTCAGAATCGCTCAGGCCCTGTATGTCGAAGCTTGTTATTGACATTTATGATATACGCTTAATATATTTATAAAAGTATGAATTGTTAATTCAATAATTTATTACATCACGCATTAAAATAAATAAATTTAGCTAATGTAATCGTTCCAAAGTGTCCGTTCACGCCCGAATCCGTCTAAATCACAATGAAATAATACCCTGCATTTTTTATTAATCACAAGCTCGACATAAAAAGCCCTCCAAATTGTTATTGTTTCATCGCTTTATAATTTTCTGCGTGAATGTTTTCCCTTCGGGGAGTTTAGCTGTAAGTATATAGATTCCATTTGACAAGTTTTCAAGATTTACTGAAGAAGTCTTAGGGTTCATTTTGTAATAAACTTCCTGACCCTGAAGGTTGGAAATTGAGATCTCGGTAATAGGAATCTCCGTCAAAAAATACAGAGAGCCCTGAACCGGATTGGGATATATAATAATATTTTTTGCAGTATATTCCTCAACAGAAAGCGTCCCTTCAAGTTTGAACACCCAAAAATCATGCATGCCGTGGTTTCCACTTACATCGCCATCATTGGATCTTGAATATCCTGCAAATGTATAGGTGCCATCAAGGGTTGGAACTACAAAATTTGCAAGATCAATGTCTGAGCCTCCATAGCAGCCTTGCCATATAAGATTACCTGAAGCATCCGTTTCCAATATCCAAGCATCACGTTCTCCATGATTGTTAGTAATATCTCCATCATTTGAAAAAGTAAGGCCCGAGATTATATATCCTGTGTTACTCTTGGCAATATAGGAAGCTAAATCATCATCGCTCCCTCCATAGGATTTTTGCCATTGTAGATTTCCGGAACCGTCTATTTTAACAATCCAGTAATCATTACCGCCATGATTACCGCTCACATCGCCGTTATTGGATTTAGAATAGCCAGAAATAATATAGCCATTATCGTCGGTTATTAAGATAGCAAGGCTAAAATCATCCTGGCTTCCCCCATAGTTTTTTTGCCATTCCATATTTCCCATAGGGTCCAATTTCAGCACCCAATAATCATAGCCGCCGTGAGGGTTGGTTATATCGCCATCGTTGGAACGGCTTAATCCAGTAACAATATATCCTCCATCGGAGGTTTGCTTTACATCCTGTGAATAGTCGCTTTCTGACCCTCCATAGGTTTTTTGCCATTCAATGGTTCCCTGGGGGTCAGTCTTTATAATCCAATAATCGCGTTCCCCTTGGTTATGGGTGATATCTCCATCGCTGGAGGTGGTAGGGGCTACAAATAAAAAACCGCCATCGGTGGTTTCAATCATTCCGGTAATGTATTCATTTAAGCTTCCACCATAGGATTTTTCCCATTGAATATTTCCAACGCCGTCCAATTTAACTACCCACGCATCATTCATCCCGTGATTTTCGCTCACATCACCATCACTCGATTCACTTTGTCCTCCAAGTAAATATCCGCCATCAATGGTATTAATAACGCTGTACCCAAACTCATACCCCGAGCCCCCATAGGAATGTTCCCATTCCAGTTCACCTGCTTCGTTTAATTTTACCAGCCAATAATCCATATTCCCTTTATTTTCCGAAACATCACCATCACTCGATTCACTGTGCCCCATAACTATGAAGCCGTTATCAGGTGTCTGAACAATTTTATAGGAATATTCATTTCCAGATCCTCCCAAGGAATTTTGCCAGAGCATATTTGCAGGTTGACCCAGTAAACCAAAGCTATAAATGAAAAGTACCAAAGACATTAATTGTGTTTTCATTGTTTAAGAATTTTTTGAGTATATTTTTTTCCTTCCTGAAGTGAAGCCACAAGAATATAGTCCCCTTTAGAAAGGCTATTAAGGTTTATTGAGGAAATATCAGCACCTTTTTTGTAAAAAACTTGCTGTCCCAATAAATTTGTAATGTAGATTTCAGTTACGGGAACGCCAGCTTTAATATAAAGGGAATTAGCCACCGGATTGGGATAAAGCTCAATAGGCACAATCGATACTTCCGGGGAAGAAAGTAAGCTCTCAAGCTGTAGGGAAATAAAGTCTGAAGCTCCGTGGTTGCCGGTAATTTCACCGTCGTCAGAATAAGAATACCCCCCAAAGAGAAGATTACCGTCATCATTTAATCCAATAGCATTGATATAATCGTGATGAGACCCACCATAGGATCGTTCCCAGGCAATGGTGCCTGAAATATCGATTTGAAAAAGCCAACAATCAAAATTTCCATGGTTATTGCCAACATCTCCATCGCTAGACTGACTGCTAGACCCAATAATAAAATCCCCAGTGTCTGTTTGTATGATAGTTTCTCCAAAATCACCAAAACTACCGCCGTATGATTTTTCCCATTCCAAGTTTCCAGAGGCATCCAATTTCAGTAGCCATACATCGTCCCAATCATAGTGATTGCTGATATCACCATCATTCGAGTCAGAATTTCCTACAACAAAATAGCCTCCATCATTTGTTTGCAATACATCCTTAGGGCGGTCATTTTCTGATCCACCGTAATTTGTTTCCCATTCCAAAGTACCAAAACTATCCGTTTTTACAATCCAAAAATCCCTTCCCCCTTGATTTCCGGATACATCTCCGTCTGAAGATTCAGAATCACCAACAACTATATAGCCATCGTCACTAGTTTGTTTAACGGCCCATGCATATTCTATGGCAGATCCCCCAAAGTTTTTTTCCCATTGAATCCCTCCGGTTGGGTCAATCTTTACCATCCAATAGTCCTGGATACCATTGTTGGCGCCCACATCACCGTTTGATGAATAGGAATGGCCTGCAACCAAATATCCACCTTCCGATGTTTGAATAATTGATTGTGCATCTTCATTGTTGCTACCTCCATAGGTTTGCTCCCATACTATATTGCCGGCACCATCTAATTTCAATACCCAAAAATCCCGACTTCCATTATTGAAGGAAACATCCCCATCGTTTGAGGCGGTACTACCCGCTACTATATAGCCTCCATCTAAAGCCTGTATTATAGAATTTGCTCGGTCATCTGCAGTTCCTCCATAGGCTCTTTGCCATTCCAAAATGCCATTGCTGTCCACTTTTACAACCCAAAAATCCTTAGCTCCGTGATTTCCGGTAACATTTCCATCATTTGATTCGGTAAATCCTGCCAAAATCATGCCACCGTCTTGCGTAAGATGTGAAGATTGGGCCTGGTCATCAAGTGTTCCACCCCAAGAGTTTTGCCAAATAATATCTGGCTGGGCATTTATTAAAAAGGGTAGTAACAAAACAATAAAAAAAGAAGTTCCTTTTTTAAAAAAATCCGTGGTCAAAAAAAATTTTTTCATAGTTCATAGAATTGTATGTTTATGAAACAAATTTTTATAAAAATGGCCTATGTGTTTTTCACTATTGTTCCTAATGTTCGAACAAATGTTACACGGAAGTTATTTCTGAAATGAAACCCTTCAACTTTATACACCTATCATTTTGGCGATACTACTTGGGTTTTTTACCTATTCTAGTGGTGATGGCGGGAAAACTAATTAATGAAGTCATCTTGACTTTTTCAATTGGCTAAAAAATGGCTCTTTTGAGCCTGCTTTTCGCCTTTTTATCCTTTCGTAACGCTGCTATGAAACTCAAAAAAGCCTTCAATCAAACTCAAAACTGCTCATTTTCGCTTCAATCAAAAAAGTCAAGATGACTTCAATATAGGCCTTATGGCTTTTGACAAAATTACTATTGAAAAAAAAATGTTGCCACTTCCCTATTATTATTGCAGTCAATTCTATAATTGGGTTATTTGCAATTTTGAAACTTAAAATATCCCTTGAAATTGCTTTATAAAATTAGCAAATATTTCAAAGAGTTATTTTTATTGGGATTTGGTCCAATAAAATGAAGGAGTAAAGCAAAAAACAGGGGTCAGCTTCTATGCTTTGCTATTAGCCGTTTGCAATAACTTAAGTAGTTTTACTTTAGGTTTAAATTCCTACAATGGAATATTCCCGTGCTTCCGATTTGGTCGAGGAACATCCTTCGTTTCCAACATTGCAAAAGCTTTCAATAATTTACGGCGCGTTTCGCGGGGTTGGATTACTTCATCTATAAAACCTCGTTGTGCAGCCTTAAAAGGATTGGCGAATTTTTCGGCGTATTCAGCTTCTTTCTCTGAGAGTTTCAATTCAGGATTTGAAGCTTCAGCAATTTCCTTTCTGAAAATAATTTCACTGGCTCCCTTCGCCCCCATTACAGCAATTTCAGCCGTTGGCCAGGCATAGTTCATATCGGCACCAATGTGTTTACTGTTCATTACATCATAAGCGCCACCATAGGCTTTTCGCGTAATTACGGTAACACGCGGCACAGTAGCTTCACTTAAAGCGTAAAGTAGCTTTGCACCGTTAAGAATAATTCCGTTCCATTCTTGATCCGTGCCCGGAAGGAAACCAGGAACATCTACCAAAACCAAAAGCGGAATATTAAAACAATCGCAAAAGCGTGTAAAACGTGCTCCTTTTTTGGAACTGTCAACATCCAGAACACCTGCCAAACTCATCGGTTGGTTTGCAACAATACCAATGCTTCTGCCACCTAATCGCGCAAAGCCGACAATAATATTATCTGCATAATCCTTATGCACTTCAAAAAAGGAATCTTCATCTATTGTTCCTCTAATAACATCGTGCATATCGTAAGGTTTGGTTGCGGAATCGGGAACGATGGTTTCCAATTCGTCCCGAAATTCATCAGCAGCTTTAAAAGGTAATTTTGCAGAAACTGATTTATTATTCTGGGGAAGATAACTGAGCAGGATTTTTATCTGCTCCAAACACACAATATCATTTGCAGCAGTAAAATGTGTTACCCCACTTTTGGTGGCATGTGTTCTCGCTCCGCCAAGTTCTTCAGAGGTAACATTTTCATTGGTAACCGTTTTTACAACATTCGGTCCGGTAACGAACATATAACTACTATCCTGCACCATCAAAGTGAAATCTGTCATTGCCGGCGAATAAACCGCGCCACCCGCGCAAGGTCCCATAATTGCCGAAATCTGTGGAATAACGCCCGAAGCCTGCACGTTTCTGTAAAAAATATCAGCATAGCCTCCCAAAGAACGAACGCCCTCTTGAATACGAGCACCACCAGAATCGTTTAAACCAATTATTGGCGCGCCAACACTAACAGCGTGGTCCATTATTTTACAGATTTTCTCAGCTTGCGTTTCTGAAAGTGCACCACCGAAAACCGTAAAATCCTGTGCGAAAACATATACCAAACGACCGTTGATTGTTCCATAACCTGTAACAACACCATCACCATAATACACTTCCTTTTGCATATCAAAGTCAGTGGTTCGGTGAGTTACAAGAATGCCCATTTCCTCAAAAGAGCTTTCATCCAATAAATATTCAACGCGCTCGCGGGCGGTAAGTTTTTTCTTTTCGTGTTGTTTTGCAATCCGCTTTTCTCCACCGCCTTTTTTTGCTTCGGAAATTATTTCTTGTAGTTTTTTATTATTGTCTGTCATATTTGTATTTCTTTCTCTGTGTTCTCCGTGCCTCCGTGGTAAAAAATTAAAACCACAAAGGCACAAAGGGCACAAAGGTTTTATTTCGGCAATCGAAGTTTTTCTGAATCTTTTAAATATTGTTTCAATGTGAAAAGTGCCGCTACTTTTGCTTCTTCTTCATTTATGGCTTTCAATTTTTCTACGGAATAATATTTTTTTACAAAATTGGTGTCGAAATTTCCACTTCGGAAGGCTTCATGCCCAAAAACGAATTTTCCAAAAGGCAGGGTTGTGCTTACGCCTTCTATTTCATATTCCGAAATTGCTTCCAGCATGCGCTGCATCGCTTCATTTCTGTTTTTTCCGTAAGTTATCAATTTTGAAAGCATCGGATCGTACTGAATTGGCACTTGCATACCTTCCGTAAATCCATCGTCCACACGAATGTTTTTTCCGCTCGGCGGTCTGTAAACTTCCAATTTTCCCACGCTCGGCATAAAATTATTGAGAGGGTCTTCGGCATACACGCGCAATTCAAAAGCGTGGCCCGAAATATTCAAATCTTCCTGCGAAAAGGAAAGTTTCTCGTTATTGGCAACGTTGATTTGCTGCTCAACCAAATCGAGGCCGGTAATCATTTCAGTTACGGGATGCTCCACCTGCAAACGTGTGTTCATTTCGAGAAAATAAAAATTGTGCTTGTCATCCAAAAGAAATTCCACAGTTCCAGCCCCAACATAGTCGCAGGCTTTTGCAACCTTTACAGCAGCCTCACCCATTTGTTTTCGCAATTCCGGAGTCAACACCGAAGAAGGCGCTTCCTCAACAACCTTTTGGTGGCGTCGCTGAATGCTGCATTC
>JAGQYY010000001.1:0-2477 GCA_020435825.1 Aequorivita sp. | reverse complement strand
TTCCGCCGCCTCCTGCGGAAGCTTTTATAAGAATTGGAAAGCCTATTTCCTTTGCAATATTTTTTGCGGCTGAAACATCTGTAATTGCTTCATCAGTTCCGGGAACCATAGGAATATTATATTCTTTCACGGCATCTTTTGCAGCTAGTTTGCTTCCCATAACGCGAATGGCGTGCGATTTTGGCCCAATAAAAATCATCCCACTTTTTTCAACGTGCTCACCGAACGCTGCATTTTCACTTAAAAACCCGTAGCCAGGGTGGATGGCGTCCACATTTAAATCCAAAGCAACTTTTATAATTTTATCACCCAAGAGATAAGATTCGTTTGAAGGTGGTGGACCAATGCAAACGGCTTCATCTGCATACTTTACGTGGGGTGCATCCCTGTCCGCTTCGGAATAAATGGCGACCGTTTTAATCCCCATATTTCGGGCGGTTTTCATTATTCGCAAAGCTATTTCGCCCCGATTGGCGACCAGTATTTTACTAATCATTTTTTTCTAGTTCAATTAAAAGTATTCCTTTATCCACTGTTTCGCCCTTGGAAATATTTACTGATTTTACAACACCATCACGTGGGGCGGTGAGTGTGTTTTCCATTTTCATTGCTTCCAAAACACAGAGGAAGTCACCTTTTTTTACTTCATCTCCTTCGGAAACGTTCACTTCCAAAATAATTCCCGGCATCGGCGCGTGGATTTCATCTTCAACCGAAACTTTGCCAAGAGAAAGTCCCATTTCTTTTATAAGTTGATCCAAATGCGTTTCAACCTTTATTTTATATGTGTTTCCATTGACTTTTACTGTATAGTTTCTATTGATGAAATCATTCCCTAAAAGTTCAATCACAAAAGATTTATTGTTGTTAAGTACGTGTACATTTTGATTGGAAAGTTCTGTTTGATTAATATTCTTAGCCTCTTCAGCTGTCATCTGGAATTCATAATTTCCATCAACTAAAACGCGATAGCTCTCTTCCATAATTTCGAAAATTTTGGTTAAAGATAAGGTTTGTTTGAGGTTTCGGCAAAAAGGAATAGGTAATGATTTTAGAAAATTCCGAACAACTTTGGTATCTTTAGCTAAAACGAATACTTATGAAAAAGTATATATATTTAATTGCAGCATTGGTGGTTTTCACTTCCTGTGCCCAAAAGAAAAAGAAAAACGATGTTGCGCTAAAGACCGAACCGCAATCATATAAAATTGAAGAAGTGGTCAAAGACCTCTATAACCCATGGGGAATGACATGGCTTCCAGATGGCAACCTGCTGATTACAGAAAAAGATGGACGGTTAATTCATTTCAAAAACGGGGTAAAGACCGAAATTGCAAACGTACCGAAAGTTTACAACAGCGGGCAGGGCGGTTTGCTGGATATTGAATTGCACCCTAATTACAGTGAAAATGGATGGATTTATATGACCTACGCTTCGGAAGAAGGTCCCGGAAAAGGCGGTCACACGGCTTTAATGCGATGCAAACTGGAAGGCAGTTCGCTTACAAATATTGAAACCCTATACAAGGCTGTACCCAACACCACAGCTGGGCAGCATTTCGGGTCTCGGATTGAATTTGATAATGACGGTTTCCTGTATTTCTCCATTGGTGAACGCGGTGAACGCGATGTAAATCCGCAGGACATAACCCGTGATGGTGGAAAAATTTATCGCCTGAACGATGACGGAAGCATCCCAACGGACAATCCATTTTATAACGAACCGAACGCAAAAAAAGCAATTTACACATACGGAAACCGTAATCCACAAGGAATGGCGAAACATCCCGAAACTGGAAAAATATGGATGCACGAGCACGGCCCAAAAGGCGGCGATGAAATAAACATCGTTAAAAAAGGTGCTAATTACGGTTGGCCAATCGTGACCTATGGAGTTAATTACAGCGGTACAAAAATTACCGATGAAACTGCAAAACCAGGGATTGAGCCACCCATTTATTATTGGGTACCTTCAATTGCTCCCTGCGGGATGGCTTTTGTAACAAGTGATAAATACCCGCAATGGAAAGGAAAATTATTGGTGGGTTCGCTGAAGTTTGCTTATGTGGAATTACTCACCTTGGAGGGAGAAAAAGTTACAAACCGTGAAAAAATCGCGCAGGATATTGGACGTGTCCGCAATGTAAAAATAGGTCCCGATGGATTGATTTATATTGCAGTTGAAGGACAGGGAATTTTTAGATTAATTCCTGAATAATCAATTACATGTTGTCAAATTGAGTCCTTCGACTTCGCTCAGGATAAACTAATGTCGAAACCCTTAAAATTTCTCGACTGCGCTCGAAATGACATATTATTTAATTTTTAGCTCCTTTTTTTCTTTTTCTATAAAAATCAAAAGCAAACCAACCGATTACGGCGATTATGAAATACATTAAATAAGAAACCGGTTTCCCGCTACCGCCAACGGTGGTAAACAAACGCTCCCAGCGCACTTTTTTGTTTACGCCATCCCA